>DFKM01000204.1:0-13230 GCA_002373555.1 Lachnospiraceae bacterium UBA3645 | reverse complement strand
GCGGAAGAATGGAATTTCACGCCGAGTCGATCATGCAGCATACGAACTTTACGTTCGTGCTGCCGAACGATGTGCATGTACCGGATATCAGGGATCTGCGGCATTATGACCGTCCGACAAAATCACTGATCCTGCTGCACGGCCTGACGGGGACCGACACGGACTGGCTGTACGGCGGCGTGGCGCAGGACATGGCAGTCCAGTACAATCTGGCGGTCTTCATGCCGACGACCGGGAACAGCTTCTACCTGGACAGAGGATATCTGGGCGGCAATTACTGCGAATTTATCGGAAAGGAACTGCCGGAATACATCCGGAAGGTCTTCGGATTCTGCGAGAGCAGGGAGAACACGCTGATCGCAGGTCTTTCCATGGGCGGATTCGGTGCGCTGCATACGGCATTTGCATATCCGGACACGTTTTCCGGATGCATCGCGCTCTCCTCTGCGCTGGTCTATAATGAGCTTGCCGGAAAAGGGAGAAGAGAAGATGATCCGATACCGCCGGCCATGGCCAGAGATATCTTCGGCGACACGATGAATATCCTGAAATCAGACAGAAATCCGGAATATCAGTATCAGCAGCTGAAGGAGAAAGGACAACAGCTTCCGAAGATCTACATGGCGATCGGAACGGAGGACAGCCTTTACGCGGGGAATGTGAATTTCAGCCGCTTCCTGGAAGCGCAGAAGGCGGATTACCGGTTTGAGGACGGCCCCGGAAAGCATGATTGGATATTCTGGAACGAATATATCGACCGCGGTCTCGGATGGCTGCTGCAATAAGAACGCCGAAAAAAAAACGGCCGCACTGCCTTGATGCAGTGCGGTTTTTCTTTCTCTTAAGCTGCGATCTCACGGATCGAGCAGATCTTGTCTGCGGCCACCACGATCCATCCGGAGATATGCCGCGGCGGGATCACGCAGATCGGCCACATATGCCGGCGGATCGTATTCTGAACGACAGCGTTCTCCCTGTATTCACTGCCGGCGATATCCGTGCCGCGTCTGGGATGCGCGTATGCCTTTCTCCACGGGCGGCACTCCGCTACCCGGCTGTCTGTCATCCCGATATCGTGCAGAAGACTGCCGCGCACGACATCTTCGCAGGAAATGCTGAAGCCGTGCCGGTTGAGCCATCCGGCAATGCGGCATGCTTCGCCGGCGACATGCAGACTGTGCTCCGCAACGGTGCTTCTGTAGTGATGTGTCACGCCGTAGGCCTGGCGGAATCTGTCGGAAGCAAGAATATCCGAACCGTATTTTGTAATGTTTATATTCAAATCTGATCTCCTGTGGTAAAATGTGCCGGAGCACCGGCGTCACGGGATCGTGCTGCAGAACCTGCAGCCGGACCGTCCCGGCGCATTAGAAATAACACAGATCCGGATGAAAAACAATCATGCCGGCGGTTTTTTTATAAAACTTTAACACATGCGGGTGCGCAGACAGGAAACAGAAAGATGAACGGAATTCTGTATGGGATCGGCGTCGGGATCGGCGATCCAGCCGTGTACGCAACATTTTCCTATATCGCAAAGCAGGCGGAGCAGGACGGGATCGAAGTCCGTGTGATCAATGGAATCACTTCGTTCTGCGCCTGCGCGGCGGCCCTCGGGATCCCGCTTTGCGAAGGGAATGAGGAACTGCATGTGATCCCGGAGGCTGCAGGACTGGCAGACGCGCTTGCACTGCCGGGCACCAAAGTGCTGATGAAATGCGGCAGGAGGATCACCGAAGTCCGGCGGATCCTGCTGGAATGGGAGAGAAAGCGTGCGGCCGAAGGCAGAAAAGTCAGTATCTACGGCGTTTCCGAATGTGGTACGGAAAACGAGACGCTGTTCTATGGCGCAGCGCAGCTGCCGGAGGACGGAAGATATATGATGACGATTATTATAAAGGAAGAAGGAGCATCATGGCAGTAAATACCCCGAAAACACTCAGAAATCAGATCATTTATTCCGTGTTCGTGCGGAATTACAGCGCAGAGGGAACGTTTGAAGAAGTCAGGAAGGATCTGGCGCGGATCCGGCGTCTTGGCACGGATATCCTCTGGCTCATGCCCATCCACCCGATCGGGGAGAAGAATCGAAAAGGTACGCTGGGATCGCCTTATGCGATCGCGGATTACCGGGCCGTGAATCCGGAATACGGTACGGAGGAGGATCTGCGGGCGCTGGTCTCCGACGCACATGCGCTCGGCATGAAGGTCATGATCGATGTGGTCTACAACCATACCTCGCCGGATTCCGTGCTGCAGGAAGAGCATCCCGAATGGTTCTTCCACAAGGAGGACGGCTCGTTCGGCAACAAGGTCGGAGACTGGTGGGATGTGATCGATCTGGATTATGCCCATGAAGACCTGTGGGATTATCAGATCGAAACGCTCGTGCAATGGGCCGGGATCGTGGATGGATTCCGCTGCGATGTTGCCACCGTCGTCCCCGCAGCGTTCTGGGAAAAAGCAAGAAAAGCCGTGGCGGAGGTCCGCCCGGATGCAGTCTGGCTGGCGGAATCAGTGGAGACGGAATTCATCCGTTTTCTGCGTTCGCGAAGCATTCCGGCCTGGTCGGATGCCGAGCTCTATACAGCATTTGATCTGGAATATGAATACGATATCTATGACGAATTTTACGGTTTCCTGAAGGGAGAAAGACCGCTTGCGGAATACTGCGCAGCCGTCAACCGGCAGGAATGCATGTATCCGGAAAATTACGGGAAGGCGAGATATCTGGAGAATCATGACCGGCCGCGGATCCGGTCTATCGTGCAGGATACGGGGATCCTGAAAAACTGGATGGCGCTGCAGTTCTTTCACAAGGGGACGGTGCTGCTCTATGCCGGACAGGAAGCGGGCTGCACGCATCAGCCGTCTCTTTTCGACAGGGATACGGTCGACTGGCAGGCGGAAGACGGGATCGATCTTTCGGCGTATATCCGCAGGCTTTCAGAGATCAAGCATTTGCCGGTCTTCACGGACAGCTCCTACCGGATGACAGCCGTTTCCGGAAACATTGCCGCTGCGGTGCATACGGAAAACGAGTGGCTGCCGGATGAAAAGGAGGAGCGGAAAGGCGGCGCAGCTGCCGGCTTCTTCTGCCTGAAGGAAAATGAAGATGCCGCGGAGACGGAAGCATGCCGGATCGATCTTGCCGGGATCGGGACCGGCGACGGCAGGTGTCTTGCGGATCTCTTCGCAGACGGCGAATACAAAGAGCTGATTAGCGGATCAACAGTGGCCGTTCATGACGGATGCCTGGATTTTCACGGCGATCCCGTCATTCTGCTTCGATAAGCGGATGCGGGGAGGGCGCTGCATCTGTCATGTGGGATGTGAAGGCTTTGACCGCATTGGAAATGTAGCGGTTTTTCGGGAGAACGAGATCGAAGTGCCGGACCGTGTGCGGGGAATCGATCCGGAAGAACAGCATGCCGGCGTCAGCGCGTTTTACCAGCCGGTCGGGCACAAAGGAAGCACCCAGGCCTGCTTCACAAAGATGAAAACAGGTGGTCAGCTGTCCGGCCATCAGCCGGATCTTCGGGGAGATGTCCGCTTCGGCGAATACTTCCAGCGCACGGTCATGCAGGCCGTTTCCGGGTGTCAGGATCACAAAGGGAAGATCCGCAAAATGACTGACGGAGACGGTGGGACAGTCCCTTCGCAGATGTCTGCCGGCCAGGATATCGCTGCCTGTGAGCGCAGCACACGCAGACTGTTCCGGGAAGCCCAGGCTCTTCGGCACGGCCAGCAGAATATGATCCGTAAAACAGGGGATCCGGAGGAAACGTTCTTCCGGGTCCTCTTCGCAGTTAAAGGTCAGGTCGATCGCATGGTCCGAGAGCATGGCCAGCAGAGAATCGGCACCGGCTTCGGCCAATTCCAGGCTGATCCCCGGATACTTTTCCGAGAAGGAAGCAAGATACGGCGGCAGGATGTGGGAGATGATATAGTGCGAGCCGCCGATCCGGAGCGCGCCGGTCTTCAGGCCCGAGAGGTCATTCAGCTGCATTTCCAGATCCTTTTCCAGTGCCCGGATCGCTTCATATTTTTCTATGTAGGCTTCCCCGGCGGCGGTCAGCGCGAGCGGCCGGCGCGAACGGTCGAACAGCGGCATGCCGATCCTCGCCTCGGTTTTGGAGACAGCGATGCTGAGTGCGGGCTGCGTCAGAAAAAGCTCTTTGGCAGCCTCGGAGAAACTGCCGGTCCTGTAGACGGTATAGATATATTTCATTTCCTGTTCCATAATGCATTCCCCTGTCCTTTTATAAATCAGATTAATGCAAATATAAATATCATAAAATTGATTATATCAGGATGTTATGATATTGTAAATGCAGATAAATCGATGAAAAGGATCATTGTAATTGATCCGGTGCTCAATAGAACAGGAGGAAGCAATGACGATCAATGCTCTTTTAATGGATCCTGCGGATAATGTCGTGACCTGTGTAACGGAAGTGCATAAAGGCGAAGCGATCGTATTTAAGAAGGGGGACGAAGTATGTTCGCTTACGGCAGCGGACGATATTCCCTACTGTCACAAGGCGGCTGTCACCGATCTGAAGAAGGGCGATCATGTCCTGAAATACGGCGAGAGTCTCGGAGAACTGTCTGCCGACGTACAGACCGGCGGCTGGATCGCGGATCACAACCTTTTCAGTGTGCCCCGGGACTATGACGCCGAGCTGGCGAACGGCACCTTCTCCATGTGTGCAAAGCAGTCGGCCGGCGCACCGGATCTTGAGAGCTTCACTTTTATGGGATACCGCCGTGCGGAAGGCCGCCCCGGCATCCGCAACCATGTGCTCATTCTGCCGACCTGCGCCTGCGGAAGCGAATCCTGCCGGATCGTTGCGCAGCAGGTCAGAGGCGCTGTCAATATCGTTTTCAATACCGGCTGTTCCGATGTCGCTGCCAATACCGCGATGAGCCAGAAGGTGCTGACCGGATTCGCGTGCAACCCGAATGTCTACGGCGTTGTCATCATCGGCCTCGGCTGCGAGACCGTTCCGCATAAAAAACTGAAGGAGAAGATCCAGGCCAGGACGTCCAAGCCCGTTGTTTCCTTCGGGATCCAGGATGAAGGCGGCACGCTCAAGACGATCGAGAAGGCTGTCAGAGCCGCGCGGGATATGGCCGCGGAAGCTGCCATGCAGCAGAAGGAGCCTTTCCCGGCTTCGGAATTCTTCCTCGGCATCGAGTGCGGCGGATCGGATGCCACCTCCGGCATTGCCTCCAATCCTGCGGTCGGAGAACTCAGCGATATCCTGGTCGACATGGGTGCGACATCCATGATGAGCGAATCCATCGAATGGATCGGCGGAGAGCATGTGCTGGCCAAGCGGGCGGCGGATGCAAAGATCCATGATGAGATCATCGAGGTCTGCCGTGCTTATGAGAAGCATCTGGAAGCAGCCGGTCAGGACTGCCGCGCTGGACAGCCGACCCCCGGAAACAAAGCCGGCGGTCTCTCCACGCTGGATGAGAAGAGCCTCGGCTGTATCCGCAAGGGCGGCACGAGACCGATCGTGGAAGTGCTGGAGCAGGCGGCGCCGCCGACAAAGCGCGGTGCGATTGTGATGGATACCGCGGGATACGACATTTCTTCCGTGACCTCCATGGTCGCAGCGGGATGCCAGGCTGTGATCTTTACGACAGGCCGCGGAACGCCTACCGGCAATGCGATCGTACCCGTCCTGAAGGTAACGGCAAACGGCAGAACCTACCGCAACATGGAAGACAATATGGACATCGACCTGAGCCCGATCGTCCGGGGCGAGAAGAGCATCCAGGAGATGGGCCGCGAGATGACCGGCGCGATCATCGATATCTGCAACGGGAAAATGACGAAGGCGGAAGCATTCGGCTTCTCGGATATCGCGGTCGATCATGTATGCAGATATGTGTAACCTGCAGGTGTCCGAACCGCTGATATCTGCATTACTAACGAGATGATTTCTGTGCATCATTTGATCGTTGTAGAAAATTATGGTCTGGAATGTGCCTGAATGATCATTTTAGATGTTATTATGGTCCGGTATATGCTTTATTTCGCTTTGATGATACGGAAAATAGCGGGATAAAAGGATCCTAAAATGGAGCGAAATTGAAGATTGTGCACAAAGAGCAGACCATAATTACGGCAGAAGTCAGTAATGCTGCACAACGAAGACCATAATTACAGCAGAAGTCAGTAATGCTGCACATGAGCAGACCATAACCCCATAAACGACCAGTATGGCTTCAGCAGGAAGGCAAAGATGGGAACATTGAGGGCAGTAAAATAAAAATCAGCATCAAGGAGGAGAAGATCATGGCATGGAGTGAAAAGCGTTACGAAGAACTGGTGGAGATCCTGAACAGCACGAAGAGACCGCCGGATGAGTATCCGGATGAGATCAAGGCTTACAACGATCTGGCCGATTATCAGGATGTGGAAAGAGAGGCGGGCGGCCATCCCTACCATCTGTATGTCAGACAGGCGAAAAACCGTACGGAGAATGCGCCGCTCTACATCTATCTGCACGGCGGCGGCTGGGCTGTCGGACATGCGGAATGCGACGACTTCTATGCGGGATTCATGGCGGATCAGATCAAAGGAACCGTGATCGATGTCGATTATACGACTTCCTTCTATGCGGATATCCATGTCATGTATGCGCAGACCAGAGATGCGGTCGAATATGCAGTGGAGAACGCCGCTGCGCTCGGCTGCGATCCGGCCCGCATCGTGATCGGCGGTTTCAGTGCCGGCGGCCATCTGACCGCAGGAGTCCTGATCAAACTGCTGGAAGAAGGAAAATGCCCGTTTGCCGGCGTGATCCTGGCGTACTCCCCGCTCGATCTTCGTCCGAAGGCTGCCCAGGCGCCTGCAACGCCCCGTGACGAAGCCATGCAGGTCAGAGGCGCAGCTTACGAGGAACTGGCGCTGCGCGGAAACGATGCGATCCGGTATGATCATATCGTAAGCCCGCTGCTCACAGCAAAGCAGCTGCTGCAGAAGCTGCCCAGAATGATGGTCATTTCCGCTCAGCTCTGTGAGTTCAAGGAACAGGATGAAGAATTTGCCGCGATGATCTCCCGGATCGGCGTGGAGACCACTTCCTGCAGATTCATGCGCTCCGCGCACGGATTTATGCCGCATTTCCGTCAGGAATGGAAGGAAGCATCGCTCCGGACCGCAAGATTCATCAGGAGCTGCTGATAGAGAACGAATACGGATGAGCCGGAGAGATCCGGCTCATTTTTCAGTGCAGTGAAAATGCTTGCTTGCAAAAGCATTTTCACAAACGTCGATGAAAGAACACAGTTCTTTCATACTTCTATCCGGCATTGCACGGAGCCGGAGCCGGAGCAGTCTGCTTGCGCAAACTTGTATTTTGTGGTATTGTACCCCGCGAATAAACCTGTATGGAGCAAACGGAAATGACATATCAGGAAGACAAAGGAAAGTTCTACCGGCGGCTGCTCATCCTGGCTTCGCCGATCATCCTGCAGCAGCTGATGCTGGCCCTGGTCGCCGCATGCGACGCGATGATGCTCGGGCGGGTGGCGCAGGAGCAGATGGCGGCGGTATCACTGGCTTCCCAGGTACAGTTCGTCCAGAACATGTTCCTGTTCTCGATCACGGCGGCCGGCACCATACTCGGCGCGCAGTATTACGGAAAAGGCGATCTCGTCACGATCGAAGAACTGTTCCGCCTGATCCTCCGGTGGAGCATCCTTCTGTCGCTTGTTTTCTTCCTGGCATGTGAGCTGTGCCCGGAGATGCTGATGCGGATCTTTGCGCATGATGAGATCATGATCTCGATCGGCAGCGGGTATCTTCGCATCGCCGGCTGGTCTTATCTGATGACCGGCATTTCGCAGTGCTATCTGGCGATCATGAAGGTAACGGATCACGTCACGCCGGGAGCGATGATCAGCTCTTCGGCGGTGGTTCTCAATATCGTGTTCAATGCGATCTTTATCTTCGGTCTGCTGGGGGCACCGAAAATGCATGCAGACGGTGCAGCCCTCGCGACCACGATCGCCCGCCTGATCGAACTCGGACTCTGCATCGGTTTTTCTTTCGGGAAAGGCTATATCCGCCCGTCCTGGCACAGGATCTTTTCCGGCCGGAGGGAGCTGCATCAGGATTTTGTGCGTCAGTGCCTGCCGCTGCTGGGCGGGGGACTGCTGTGGGGCGTCGGCTTTACTTCCTATACGGCGATTATGGGCCATCTGGGCGTGGATGCAGCCGCGGCCAATTCTGTCTCTGCAGTCGTGCGTGACCTGATCTGCTGCGCCTGCAACGGCGTCGGCAATGCAGCTGCGATCATGGTCGGCAACGAACTCGGGGCCGGGAAGCTGGAAGCCGGGAAGGAAGTCGGGCTGCGGCTCCGGAACCTGTCCTGGTGGGTCGGCTTCGGGTCGATGGGCGTGATCCTGGCGCTCACGCCGCTGGTGGTCCGGATGGTGATCCTGTCGGATCAGGCGCGCAATTACCTGACAGGCATGATGGTGATCATGTCGGTATACATGGTCGGCCGGTGCGTCAACACCATCTGCATCAACGGCGTGCTGGATGGCGGCGGCGATACGATCTTTGATATGTACAGTCTGGCCGTCTGCATGTGGGGGATCGCGATCCCGACGGCGGTCTGCGGTGCATTTCTGTTTCACTGGCATGTTCTTGCGGTCTATGCATGCACCTGTCTGGATGAGGTGGGAAAGCTGCCGTGGGTGATGTACAGGATCAAAAAGTATAAATGGGTGAAGAACCTGACGAGAGATTAAAGGACAGTAAGGTTACCGAATCATTGGGAGAAATGAGATCATGACTGAAAAAGAATTGAATGAGATATACGGTTCCGGAAAGATCATTCCGGCAGAAGCGGCAAGAGAATCCCACGTGCAGTCGATCAACACGCAGCGCATTACGATGGAAATGAACACGAAATTCCATACGCCGGAGGAACTGAACACGCTTTTCTCGGAGCTGACCGGGAAGACCGTGACGGACATCAGCATCTTCCCGCCGTTTTATACGGATTACGGCAGAAATATTACTGTCGGGCATAACGTATTCCTGAATTCCGGCGTGTGCATGCAGGACCAGGGCGGCATCACGATCGGCGACGGCACGCTGATCGGCCATCATGTCGTGCTGGCGACGCTGAACCACAACCCGGATCCGGCCCGCAGGGGAGAGCTGTACGGAAGTCCGATCACGATCGGGAAGAATGTCTGGATCGGCGCGAATGCCACGATCCTTTCGGGCGTGACGATCGGCGACGGCGCGATCGTGGCGGCGGGAGCCGTGGTGACAAAGGATGTCGGTGCGCGAACGGTCGTCGGCGGTGTGCCGGCAAAGGTCATTAAGATCCTGCGGGAATATGATCACGAAAAGGAGAATGCGGAAGCCGGAGCGGCGGCCGGTCAGGCGGGGGCCGCTGACATTCCCGGCGGAGATGATGTCGTGGCAAAGCAGATCGCCTGCGAGATGCTGCTGCGCGGGCAGCCGGTCGATTATGTGCATGCCGCGACCGGCATTTCCAAAAAGGTGCTGGAAGAGCTGAAAGAGCAGATCGCGGACTGAGCAGGATACCGGAAATCATCTGTAAACTCCTGTCATCCGGGGACGTGCCTGCGTTGTCTTCGCTCCGGAACAGACGGTGTTACGGAAACAGAGGCGGATCCTCCTTGATTAAATCCTCCGGATGCAGTAAAATGACATTAATTATGTTCAGGAGGTGACAGCCGTGAGCGGAGTCAATTCTCCCGCGGAAATCGCGGAAATATGGATCGGAAACGGCGTGAAAAAGGCCGGCCTTCCGGTATGGAAGATGCTGCTGCTCGGCATTCTGGCCGGCGCCTATATCGGCTTCGGCGCCTATGTCTTTATTCTGGCGACGGCCGCCGGCGGGGACGCATTTCAGAGCATGAGCGCGAAGCTCGTTGGCGCCGCATTGTTCCCGGTCGGCCTGATGATGGTCATCTTATGCGGTGCGGAGCTTTTTACGGGAAACAATCTGCTGACGCTGGCGCTGATGGATAAAAAGATCACTGCCGGAAAGATGCTTACGAACTGGGTGGTCGTGTATATCGGCAATCTGATCGGCTCTGTGGTGCTGGCATTTCTGCTGGTGAAGAGCGGTCTGCTCGCGGATGCCGCGGCAGAAAGAGCCATGGCGGTGGCTGCCTCCAAGGTGTCCATTCCTTTTGCGGCGGCCGTGATCCGCGGCATTCTCTGCAATATTCTGGTCGTTCTGGCGTGCTGGCTGCAGGCCGGTGCGAAGGATCTGATCGGCAAGATCTTCGGGATCTGGTTCCCGATCATGCTGTTCGTATTCGCGGGATTCGAGCACAGCGTTGCCAACATGACGTACATCCCGATGGGCATGTTCCTCGGCGCGGATGTGACGGTCGGCGCATTCCTTCTAGGGAATCTGCTGCCTGTTACGATCGGCAATCTGATCGGCGGTGCGGTCGTGGTACCGTTCGCTTATTATTACGTTTATAAGAAATAATTGTATTTATGCGGGGGCCGGACATGTCGGCCGGCAGTCTGAAGTTTGATGCAGGAGGATATACATGAGCAGAATTTTGATCGTGGAAGATGAAGAGAGCATCGCCGAGCTGGAAAAGGATTATCTGGAACTCTCGGGGTTTGAGGTGGAAATTGCGACCTCCGGCGACACCGGCCTGGATATGGCGCTGCACGGGGATTATGACATATTCATTCTGGATCTGATGCTGCCCGGCGTGGACGGCTTCGAGATCTGCAAGCAGATCCGCAAGGAGAAGGATACGCCGGTCCTGATGGTGTCGGCCAGGAAGGATGATATTGACAAGATCCGCGGGCTGGGGCTCGGTGCGGATGATTACATTACCAAGCCGTTCTCGCCCAGTGAGCTGGTCGCGAGAGTCAAGGCGCATCTGTCCCGCTATCAGAGGCTGGTGGGCAAGGACGTGCAGAAGAATGAAGTGATCGAGATCCGCGGCTTAAAGATCGACCGCACCGCAAGGCGCGTGTTCGTGGACGGCGTGGAGAAGAATTTCACGACGAAGGAATTCGATCTGCTGACTTTCCTGGCGTCCAATCCGAACCGGGTGTTCACGAAGGAGGAACTTTTCTCGAATATCTGGGATATGGAATCGCTTGGCGATATCGCCACGGTCACCGTGCATATCAAGAAGATCAGAGAGAAGATCGAACTGGATACCAGCAAGCCGCAGTATATTGAGACGATCTGGGGCGTCGGCTACCGGTTTAAGATCTGACGAACAGTCCGGGGACGGCGGCTTACGGGCTTCCTTCCCGGACTGCTTTCTAAGAGGGAGGGAGAAAATGCGAAAACAAGAGAAAATGACACTGGCGGCAGCCTGTACATGGATGCTCGTGATCATGGTCCTGCTGATTACTGCGTTTCCGGCTGGTGTTTTGGCAAAGAAAAAAGTCACATGCCTGTTCATCGGCAACAGTGTTTCCTACTATAATAATATGCCCGAGATGTACGGGAAAATCGCTTCCGAAGCGACCGGAAAAGACGTGAGCGTAACGACGCTGATGGCGCCGGAAAAAGGTCCGCATGCCTTTTCCTTCAATGTAGCGGCAGTTGTTCATTCAAAGGGAAACTACAGTAAGCTGAAAAGAAAAGAACTGTACTATACGGACCGGAATGCTTTTGACAAAAAACTGTTTGACGCTTACAGGAAGATCCTGCTGACTAAGAATGGCAAAGTCAGGCATTACGATTATATCATCCTGCAGGATCACGGCCGGCAGCATTCATATCCCCACAGCAGGATGGGCATCCTGAATCTGGTGAAATGCCTGTCTGATAAAAAAACCACCGTGGTCATATTTATGCCGAATTATCACATAACGCCTCAAAAGGACCTTGATACACAAAAAAAACGTCAGGCGAAGGATGACCGGATCGTCACAAAGATTATGAAGGATCTGGAGAAATCCGGCCTGAAATACAAAAAGGCGGTCGCGGCGCGTTCCGGCAGGGCATTTTACAATTATGTTTATACATACGGCTTTCATTATGCCTCCCGCTTATCGCCAAAGGATTATAAACTGTATAAGAAGAACGATAAATATCTGTGTGATCTTGTCATTCATGATGAAATGCACTCCACCCAGCTGGGGGCATATCTTCATGCGGCGACGATCTATTCCGCGATCTATGGAAAAAGTGCTGCGGATACGGTAAAAAAATACAGGGCGGTATCCACATTCAGGCTTCCGGTTCTTCACAGACATGCAGCAGGAACAAATGACGCGATGCAGAACGGTCCCTTCCGCAGCAAAAAGATCCTGAAAAAGATCTGCTTTATTGCTGATCAGACGCAGAACCATGGCATGAATATTACGTCACGTTCCGAGGCGAAGAAATGGAAGCACCTCCGGTGAGATACGAATATGAACTACGAACACATCATCCATCCAATCCCGCCGTTTTATGACGGGCAATCCCGGATCCTCGTTCTCGGAAGCTTTCCTTCCGTCAAGACCAGGGAGAGCGGCTTCTTCTACGGGCATCCGCAGAACCGTTTCTGGAAGCTGATGGCGGCGCTTTTCGGCGAGGCAGAGATCCCGGAGACGGTTCCGGAAAAGCAGGCATTTGCGGCACGCAATCATATCGCACTGTGGGATTCGATTCATGCCTGTGATATCATCGGTTCCAGCGACAGCTCGATCAGAAACGTGATCCCGAACGATATCCGCGTCATCCTGGAAGCCGCCGATATCCGGATGATCGTAACGAACGGAAAGAAATCCCATGAGATCTACCGGAAGTATTGCATGGAGCAGACCGGCAGAGAGGATGTCTGCCTGCCGTCCACTTCGCCGGCGAATGCCGCCTGGACGATGGAGAAGCTGATCGGCGCCTGGAGCGTGATCCGGCAGTTCTCCGGGGAGCAGAAATAAGTACAGGTCACAGGGCGGCGCCGGCCGCCTCGTGTGCGATCCGGTTGCATTTTCTGTAAGAATGTGGTATATAAAGTGTCGATAAAAGGCGGGACCCGGACGGGTTCCTTCATTTTGGTTAGAAAGATGGATAAATTCAATGAGGAGGCGGTATTTATGACAAAGATAGATGTTATTTCCGGTTTCCTGGGCGCCGGCAAGACCACGCTGATCAGCAAGCTCTTAAAGGAAGCACTGAGCGGTGAGCAGGTCGTCCTGATCGAAAATGAATTCGGCGAGATCGGTATCGACGGCGGTTTCTTAAA
>DFKM01000050.1:1018-6458 GCA_002373555.1 Lachnospiraceae bacterium UBA3645 | reverse complement strand
GTTCTGAACCTGATGCCCTGGGCCGGCCCGACCATGCGTGCAGCATCCGTTCTCGGTGTGGAAGCCGGCGCTCTGTGGGGCACCCTGATCCCGATCCAGATCTTCGGTATCGTGCTCTGCCTGGCGCACGCCGTACTCGCCGGTTTCCAGGAAAAAGCCAGAGGCGCCGGTCTTTCCGGTAAGCTCGCGCAGCTCGAAGGCGCTGTGGAAGTGGATACTTCCGCAGGTATGCAGACTGAGACAAATGAGCTTGCAAGACCCAATCTGTTTATCTTCAACCTGATCCTGACCATCGCCGTCATTGCGCTGCTGATCTGGGATCAGTTCCCGAGCTATGTGCCCTTCATGCTCGGCGTCGGCATCTCCATCATGGTCAACTATCCCGGCCAGAAGATGCAGAAGAAGATCATCAACAGCCATGCCGGCCCCGCACTGATGATGTGCTCCACGCTGATGGGTGCTGCGGTACTGATGGGCATACTGGTATACGGCATTGATGTCGAAGGCGCTGCCGTGATCGCCAAGCCCGGCACGGAAATGGCCATCACCAGCGTTGTCACCTGCATGGCCGAGATCATTCAGCAGGTCCTGCCGCATGCACTCGGATCTCATCTGCCGCTGGTCATCGGTTTCCTGTCCGTACCGCTTGCACTCGCATTCGATACAGACTCCTATTTCTACGGCATGCTGCCGATCATGATCGCCATCGGCGCAAGCTTCGGCGTAGAGGCTCTGCCGATCGCTGTAGCCATGGTCGTCTGCAGAAACTGCGCAACATTTATCAGCCCGATGGTCCCCGCGACGCTGCTGGGTATCGGACTTGCGGATGTGGATATCAAGGATCATATCAAGGCAAGCTTCCTGTATGTGTGGGGATTCTCCATTCTGTGCATGATCTTCGCCGTGATCATGGGCATCCTGCCGCTGTAATAAAATACACGGGAATAACAAAACGGGGGACGTTATGTCCTCCGTTTTCTGTATTATCGGATAAGCCCGGATCGCTCCGGCACCCTGCGCTATGTCTGCGCGGGAGCTTATACGATGAACTTGTACCCTAACCCCCACACAGTCACGATATGGATCGGATTCCGCGGATCATCCTCGATCTTCCCGCGCAGATGGTTGATATGCACGGTCACGCTGTTCTCATCAACCAGATCATCGTTCCATACCTGCCGGTACAGCTGTTCCTTCGAAAAGACCTGCCCCGGATGCTCCAGAAAAAATGCCATCAGTCTGGTCTCCTTGGAGGACAGGAACACCTCATCGTCATTCTTATACAGCCGCATCGTATTCCGCTCGAACCGGAACGGTCCCTGCGTCAGATTGTTTCCGGTCGTCTGCATCATCTGCTCGTTCCGCCGGATCAGCGCCTTCACCTTCGCGCCCAGAATGATCGGATTGAAGGGCTTCGTCACATAATCATCCGCACCGAGCCCCAGTCCGTACAGTGCATCGTAATCCTCGTTGCGCCCGCTCACGATGATCACCGGTGTATTGTCTCCCCGGCCGCGGATCGTCTCCACCGCTTCGAAACCGTCCATGCCGTCCATATTGATGTCCATCAGGACAAGTGCGTATTTATTCTTTTTTAACAGCTTCAGCGCTTCCTCCGCACTGCCGGCAATATCCGTCTCCAGATCATTGCTGCGCAGAACCTTCTTTAACAGACGCTGGATGCTGGGATCGTCATCCACGATCAGAACTGTATTTTTATTCTCCATTCTCTCCCTCGCTGCAGGATGACAGGAAAACATCTCCGCAAGTTTTCCTTGCCAACGGTCTGATTTCCGATTAACATCTCTATAAATAACATATAAAGTATATCCCGTTTTTAACGAAATGTAAACGGAGGAGAAATGAACGAACGCTCAAATAAAAAGCGAAATGCTGCTTTTATCATTGGAATCCCTGCTCTCGCGCTGGCTGCGCTGCTGGCCTGCGGCGGGCTCATTTATCTTTTCGGCAATTACCGGAATGTCCTGCTGAACAGCCAGAAAACGCAGCTGATGAACATTTCCGAGAGCGTTGCAAACAGTATTTCCGTCTATCTTGAAGACTATCAGCAGACGGTAAAATCGATCGTTTCCCTGGAAGCCTTCTCCGAGGCGGAGAAAGAATTCGCTGCCGGAAATGAGGCGCCGCTCCTCGATATCATCGACCATGCCGGGGACGTGCGCGGAAATGAAGTCGTCAGTATCGTGTACGAATCTCCCCACGGACAGAAAGTGTTCTCCGGTGCGGACAAGGCGTTCACCCTGCACCGGGAGCTTGGGAGCGATGCCATCTTTGACGATCTCTGCATTGAAAAGGATGCCGACGGCAATTTCTGTTTCCGGATCCGTGCCGCTTCCGGCGCCGGCGGCTCGCTGTCGTTTTATCTGCCGCTTGAGAGCGTCTATGAGAAGACGGCCTCCTATATCCATATGGGCGAGGACGGCTATGTCATGATCAAGGATTCTGCCGGCATCATTCTCATGCATCCCGTCGCGAATCAGATCGGCATCGATGTGCTCGCGGACCGCAAAGTCCGCCATCCCGATTTTGATTTCTCCGAGCTGGAAGTCCTGATCCGGCACCAGCTGGAAGGGCGCTCCGATGTGGAGATCTACCATTCCTACTGGTGGGCCGATGATCCGCCGACAAGAGTAACCAAGGTATCCGCCTACCTTCCGCTGTATCTGGGGGAGGATTTCCTAAGCATCAGCGCTGTCATGGATTATTCGGAGATCTCCCATCCGATCGAAAACATGGGCATCCGGATCCTGGCGCTCTCCATCCTGCTTGTCATCGCGCTGATCATCTTCATCATTACCCTGCGCAATGCGATCCGCACCCAGCGTTCGATCGAAAAAGAGAACATCAGCCTGAAGCAGATGAATGAAGAACTTGAACGGCTGAACCAGGAAGAGGAACGCATGGCCGAGCAGCAGCGGCTGTCCCTGATCGGCACTATGACCAGCGGCATCGCGCATGAATTCAACAATCTGCTGACGCCGATCATGGGCTATTCGGCCATGATCCTGAACAGTATGGATGATGCGGACGACAATAAAGAGGATATGCGGGAGATCTATGATTCCGCTGAGAAGGCCAAGGAGATCATCGACCAGCTGTCCCAGTTCTCCGGCAAAAATGCCGAGAAGATCTTCTCGCCGGTGCATGTTTCGGAAGCGGTCCGAAAGGCGCTCACGATCACGGAAGCCGCCGCGCCGCGCAATGTCCGCATCACCAGTTCCTTCGACACCGAAAATGACCTGATCATGGGCAACTCCCTGAAGATCCGGCAGATGATCGTCAATCTCTGCAACAATGCGATCCATGCGATCGGCAGCGCGGACGGAACCATCGATGTGACCGGCGATGTCGTGCAGGGCGCTTCCCTTAAGGAGCCTTTCTTCTCCGATAAAAAAAGCATGCGCTTCTACCGGATCACCGTATCCGACACCGGCTGCGGCATGAGCCGGGAAGTGCTGGAAAATATTTTCGTGCCGTTTTATACAACGAAAAAGCCCGGTGAGGGCACCGGACTCGGTCTTGCGATTGTCGGCAGGCTCACGGAAGCCCACCGCGGTTATATCAAAGCGGACAGCGAGGAAGGGGTCGGAACGGTCTTCACGCTGTATCTTCCTCTCCTGGAAGAAGAACAGACCGAAAAGCAGGCCTGAAAAAAAGACATCCTGAGCGGCGGCGCCGCTCAGGATGTCTTTTTCTTATTCTTCTTCTGAAGTGCCGGCTTCCTTCGGCGCATCATTGTCGGGATCCTCTTCCGCGATCTCTTCAACAGGCACCGGCCGCGTGCCTCTCCCGAACATCACCGTCATATCCAGGATCTTTTCCGCCAGTGCTTCGTCCGCCGCGCCAGGCAGCATCCGCCAGCGCCAGTTGCCTTCCGGCACGCCCGGCACGTTGATCCTGGCCTCGCTCCCCAGTTCCAGGTAATCCTGCATCTGGGTCACGAACAGGTTCGCCACGCTGCTCATGCCGCCGCGGATCACGCCCCAGCCGAAGCCTTCTTCCGCATGCAGACCGAGATAATGTTCCGCTTTGCCGACATCGGCCGCAAGCGCCTGCTCCTTCCATCCCAGGACCGTATCATTGTCATGGGTACCCACATAGCAGACGCAGTTGCGCTCATACATGTGGGGCAGGTAGGTGCTTTCCTCTCTGGAATCGAAAGCAAATTCCAGCACCTTCATGCCCGGGAACCCGGATTCCGCAAGCAGTTCTGCCACATCCGGCGTCTGCACGCCCAGGTCCTCCGCGATGAACTGGATCTGCGGGAACCAGCCCCGCAGAACGCTCACGAGCTTCATGCCCGGGCCCTTCTCCCATTTTCCGTTCTTTGCAGTCTTCTCGCCGTAGGGAACGGTCCAGTAGGAAGCAAGTCCCCGGAAATGATCGAACCGAATGGCGTCATACAGCTTGCTGGCGCCGTCCACGCGGCGGATCCACCAGCCGAAGCCGTCTTTTTCCATCGCGTCATAATTGTACAGGGGATTGCCCCAGAGCTGTCCGTCCTCCGAGAAATAATCCGGCGGAACACCGGCCACCTTGACCGGGTAATTGTCTTCATCCAGCTGGAAGAACTGCGGTGCGGACCACACATCCGCCGAATCCAGCGCCACATAGAGCGGCATGTCTCCGAAGATCTTTATACCGGTCTCATGGGCATACTCCTTCAGCGCATCCCACTGTCTGAAGAACAGGAACTGCATGAAGACCTGCAGATCGATCTCCTCTTTCAGCTCGGTGCGGTACGCGGAAAGCGTTTCCGGATCCCGCATCCGCAGCTTCTTATCCGGCCAGTCCAGCCAGCAGACCATATCGAAATGCTTCTTGCAGGCCATAAAGAGCGCATAATCCTCGAGCCAGCCCGCCTGCTCCTTCCGGAACGCGGCGATCTCCGCTTCGTATTTTTTCATGCCGCGCTCTGCTGCCGCTGCCAGCATCTGAAACCTGTTCTGATAGAGCAGGCCGTAATCCGCATATTCCGGATCATCGCCGAAATCGTATTCCGCGATCTCCGCTTCTGTCAGGAGCCCGTCCTCCGCGAGCATATCCGGATCAATGAAATACGGATTGCCCGCGAATGTGGAAGGACTCTGGTAAGGGGAATCTCCCACGCTCGTGGGGCCGATCGGCAGCATCTGCCACCAGGTCTGCCCTGCCGCTTTCAGGAAATCCACAAATTCATAAGCCGCCTTTCCCAGCGTTCCGATCCCGTGCGGGGACGGAAGGGAGGATACCGGCATCAGTATACCGCTGCTTCTTTTCATGATTAACCTTTGACTGCGCCTGCTGCAACGCCCTTGATGATATATTTCTGGCATGCCAGATAGAAGATAATGACAGGGATGATGGAGAGCAGGATCAGGGCCATCGTTGCGCCGAGATCAACTGTTCCGTAGCTTCCCTTCAGATACTGGATATGGAT
>DFKM01000050.1:0-908 GCA_002373555.1 Lachnospiraceae bacterium UBA3645 | reverse complement strand
CGTTCCATACCCACATGATCTCCAGGATTCCCACGGAGATCATCGTCGGCCGCAGCATCGGGAATACCACGGAGAAATACGTTCTGATCGGGCCGCAGCCATCGATGGCGGCCGCCTCTTCGATCTCCAGCGGTATCGATTTTACAAAACCGACGAACATGAATATGGCGAGACCCGCGCCGAAGCCCAGATACACGATCGGGATCGTCCAGGGCGTATTCAGGTGGAGCTTGTCTGCCGTCTTGGACAGCGTGTACATGACCATCTGGAACGGCACTACCATCGAGAAAACGCAGAGGTAGTATATAATACGGCAGAATGTCGAGTCAACCCTGGCGATATACCAGGCGGCCATCGATGTGAACAGGATAATCAGCGCGGTGGAGACCACCGTGATGAACACGCTGTACAGTACGCTGTTGATGAACGGATAGTTTCCGAAGGTCATACCCTTCACGAAGTTCGACCATCCGGCGAAGCTCTCCTCTGTCGGCAGCGCGAAGGTTTCCGTCTTGACGAAGGTATTCAGCTTGAACGAATTGAGCACGACGCTGAAAACGGGGAGCACATAAATGATGCAGATGATCGTCAGGACGACGGACATGATGGTCTTGCGTCTTTTTTCGGCGGAAAGCGTATTCTGTTTCATTACTGCTGCACCTCCTTCTGTCTGGTGAATCCGAGCTGCAGAAGTCCGAGACCGGCAACAAGGATAAAGAACAATACAGCCTTTGCCTGGGCCACACCCTGTGATGCGCCGGACTGGCCGTAGAAGGTATTATAGATATTCAGCGCCAGCATCTCCGTCTGCTTTACGGTAGAGCCGTCCGGCATGATGGTAAACGGCTGACCGGCTGTCAGCGCCAGGTTCTGATCGAAGAGCTTGAAGCCGTTCGTCAGCGACAGGA
>DFKM01000060.1 GCA_002373555.1 Lachnospiraceae bacterium UBA3645 | reverse complement strand
CTCAAGGAGACCAGCGTCTTTTCCGCGATCAGTCTGATGGATCTGATGTTTACCGCGAAGGACCTGATCGGTCTTTATTATCAGACGCTGGAGAGCCTGCTGCTGCTCGTCGCGTTCTATCTGATGATCCTGCTCCCGGTTTCCCTCGCGGGAAGCCTGGTGGAAAGGAGGCTGCGGAATGCCGGATTTGGGACTTGAAGTCTTATGGAAAGGAAAAAACCTGTACCGTCTCCTGGCCGGACTCGGCACAGCCTGTCAGATCAGCCTGGTGTCTGCCGGTCTCAGCATCCTGTTCGGGATCGCCGTCGGGATCCTGATGACCTGGAAGAATCCGGTCAGCAGGGCCGTCACAAGGTGTTATCTGGAGATCGTCCGGATCATGCCGCAGCTGGTACTTCTGTTCATCGTTTACTTCGGAACCACTAGGATCTTCGGGTGGAACCTGTCGGGCGAACTGTCCGCCGTGATCGTCTTCACTTTCTGGGGTGCGGCGGAAATGGGCGACCTGGTGCGCGGCGCGCTGATCAGTATCCCCGTGCATCAGTATGAAAGCGCGGAAGCGCTGGGACTCGGCGAGCTGCAGGTCTACCGGTACATTATCCTGCCGCAGACCGTGCGCAGACTGATCCCGCTGTCGATCAACCTGATCACGAGAATGATCAAGACCACCAGCCTGGTGCTGATGATCGGCGTGGTGGAGGTCCTGAAGGTGGCGCAGCAGATCATAGAGGCGAACCGGATGAGCAGTCCGAATGCAGCTTTCGGCGTGTACCTGACAGTATTTTTTCTCTATTTCCTGGTCTGCTGGCCGGTGAGTCTGCTGGCGGGCGCGCTGGAGAAACGATGGAGGTGACGGTGTGGCGGAAAACATATTGACAATAGAGCATCTGACCAAGCGGTTCGGTGATCAGACAGTGCTGCAGGATGTTTCCTTTACCGTGCAGGAAGGGGAAGTCATCGTGATCGTCGGCCCCAGCGGATGCGGAAAAAGCACGCTGCTGCGATGTATCAACGCCCTGGAAGAGATTCAGGGCGGGGAGATCCGGCTGCGGGGAGAACTTGTCCGCAAAGACGCAAAGAAACTGCAGGAGATCCGCCAGCGGATCGGCATGGTATTTCAGAGCTATGAATTATTTCCGCATCTGACCGTGCTTGACAATATCCTGCTGGCACCGGTCAGGGTGCAGAAACGGCCGAAGGAAGAAGTACGGGAGGAAGCGCTTGCGCTGCTTGCCCGCGTCGGCCTGACAGAGAAAGCGGACAGCTTTCCGAGACAGCTGTCGGGCGGTCAGAAACAGCGTGTCGCGATCGTAAGAGCGCTGTGCATGCATCCGGAGATCATGCTGTTTGACGAAGTGACAGCGGCGCTGGATCCGGAAATGGTGCGGGAAGTGCTGGATGTACTGCTGGGACTTGCCGACCAGGGAAAGACCATGCTGATCGTCACACATGAAATGCAGTTTGCAAGAGCTGTCGCAGACAGGATCATTTTCCTGGATGACGGCGGCATAAAAGAAGAGGACCCGCCGGAGCAGTTCTTTGAAGCGCCAAAGACAGAGCGGGCGAAGGAATTCTTAAAATCATTTACCTATACAAGAAAAAATAAGGGCAGAAGCCCGGGAGGAAAAAATGAAAACATTACGTAAGTTACTCGGTTTGGGACTGGCTGTATCATTGACTGCTTTACTGGCAGCATGCGGCAATTCCGGCGCAGCACAGGAAACGACTGCGGCGGCTGCGGAATCAGCCGTGGAGGCGGAGACGGAAGCCGGCAGCGCGGCCGCAGAAGCAGAGCAGACAGAGACTGTCTACAGAACGCTGGATGAGATCAAAGAGAGCGGGACGATCAACATCGGTGTATTCTCGGACAAGAACCCCTTCGGCTATGTAGACGAGAACGGCGATTATCAGGGCTATGATGTTTACTTCGGCAACCGGATCGGCGAGGATCTGGGCGTCGAGATCAATTATGTCTCCACCGAGGCAGCGAACCGTGTGGAATATCTGGAGACCGGCAAGGTGGATATCATCCTGGCTAACTTCACGGTCACACCGGAACGCGCCGAGAAAGTGGACTTCGCGCTTCCTTATATGAATGTGGCGCTTGGTGTGGTCTCCCCGGACAGCCGGATCATTACGGATCTTTCGGAGCTTGGCGCAGACGATGAAGTGATCGTCATCTCCGGTACCACGGCAGAGACTTACCTGATCGAGAACAATCCCGAGATCACTTTGCAGAAATACGATACCTATGCAAATGCGAAGAATGCGCTCGAGAACGGAAATGCAGCCGCATGGGCAAATGACAACACCGAAGTGATCGCGTATGCGCTGCAGAATCCGGGCTATACCGTCGGTATTCCCACCCTCGGCAGCCAGGATACGATCGCACCGGCCGTCTCCAAAGGAAACGAAAGCCTGCTGAACTGGATCAATGAAGAGATCGAATCCCTTGCGGACGAGAACTTCTTCCATGCGGATTATGAAGCGACGCTGGCGGACACTTACGGCCTGGATTATGAGGAGAGCCTTGTGGTAGAAGGCGGCGTACCGGCAGCGGCAGAGGAGCCGGAAGCAGAGGAATCCGCGGAAGAGGCAGAAGCAGCAACAGAAGCCGTTACCCTGAAGGTTGGCGCAAGCTCGACGCCGCACGCGGAGCTGCTTGAGATCGTCAAGCCGGTCCTTGCAGAACAGGGAATTGATCTGGATATCGTGATCTATGATGATTATGTACTGCCGAATACCGCGCTGCAGGACGGTACGCTTGATGCGAACTATTTCCAGCATACGCCATATCTGAACAGCTTCAATGAATCCAACGATACGGATCTGGTCTCTGCCGGTCTGATCCATTATGAACCCTTCGGCATTTACAGCTACAGCGTGTCAGATCTTGGAGAACTGGCGGAGGGCGCCACGATCATTGTCCCGGACGATGATTCCAATCAGACCAGAGCGCTTCTCCTGCTTGCACAGGAAGGCCTGATCGAGCTTCCGGAAGGCGCGTCGGTCGAGAGCGGCGTGACGATCCTGGATATCGCAGATGATCACGGGTATCAGATCCAGGCAGTGCAGGCGGATGCGGTTCCCGCATTGCTGAAGAACAGTGATGACGGAACCATCGCTGTGATCAATTACAATTACGCGCTTGGCGCAGGCCTGAAAACAACGGATGCGCTGGCCATCGAGGATGCCTCCGGTGACGCGGCACAGACCTATGCGAATATCATTGCGGTCCGCAGAGGCGATGAGAATAACGCGCCCATTCAGGCACTGGTGAAGGCATTGCAGGATGGCGCTGTGGATAAATACAACGAACAGACCGGAGCCGGGATCGTCCCGATTCAGTAATCACAGACAGATCTTGAAGGAGGGAGCGGTGCGTCCGCTCCTTCTTCAGGCAGAGATAGGAGCTGTATGATCGAATTAAAGTCTCTTGGAAAAACATACCGGACTGCCGGAGAGGAGATCACCGCGCTGGAAGGGATCGAACTGACCATTCATGACGGAGAGATCTACGGGATCATCGGATTGTCCGGTGCCGGGAAAAGCACATTGGTGCGATGTATTAACCTGCTGGAACGACCGACATCGGGCCGGGTAGTGATCGATGGACAGGACATCACATCGGTTTCCAGGAAAAGGCTGCTGGAGATCAGGCGCTCGATCGGTATGATCTTTCAGGGCTTCCATCTTCTGGAGCAAAGTACGGTGCTGCATAATGTGACCTTTCCGTTGGAAGTCGCCGGTACGCGCAGGCGTGACGCGGTGGGCAGGGCGATGGAGCTTCTGGAGATCGTCGGTCTGGCCGACCGCGCGAATGCGTATCCGTCGCAGCTGTCAGGCGGCCAGAAACAGCGTGTCGCGATCGCAAGGGCATTGGCGACCCGCCCGAAATACCTGCTTTGTGATGAAGCAACTTCCGCGCTGGATCCCAATACCACCCGGTCCATCCTGGACCTCCTGGCGGAGATCAACCGGAAGATGGGCGTGACGATCGTGATCATTACCCATGAAATGAAGGTGGTCGAGCAGATCTGCGATCGTGTCGCCGTACTGGATCAGAGCAGGATCGTCGAGGAAGGCAAGGTCAGTGAAGTATTCGCGGATCCGAAATCGGCGATCGCGAAAGAACTGATCCTGCCGGAGAGACGCCTGCGCGCAAAAGCACATGGCGGGCAGCGTGTCCGGATCCTTCTGGAAATGCCGGCTTCGGAAAGCGAAGCAGAGAAAGTCACCCGCTGGCTGAAAGACAGCCCGGTCGAGCTGCAGGAGGAGGGATAAGCGATGTTTTCTGAGATGTTCATGAAACTGTGGGAGAACGGGCTGATCCAGATGGGGATCTGGGAAACGATCTATATGACCGTTCTTTCCACGGCCATTTCATATTGTATCGGGCTCCCGCTGGGGGTCGTGCTGCAGATCACGGACAGGGAGGGGATCTGCCCGCTGCCTGTGTTCAACAGGATCCTCGGGCTGATCGTCAATTTCTTCCGCAGCATTCCGTTCATCATTCTGATGGTCGCCATGCTGCCGGTCGCCAAGTGGATCGTCGGCGTCAGCCTGGGAAACCGGGCAATGATCGTCATGCTGGTGATCGCGTCATCTCCTTACATTGCCCGCATGGTGGAAAGCTCCCTGAAGGAAGTGGATGCCGGGGTGATCGAAGCAGCGCAGTCCATGGGCACGGATAATTATCAGATCGTCCGGAAAGTGCTGCTCCCGGAAGCAAAGCCGTCGCTGATCAACGGCGCGGTCATCTCCATGGTAACGATTCTCGGATATTCCGCCATGGCGGCGACCATCGGCGGGACGGGACTGGGGCAGATCGCCATCAGCTACGGTCATCAGCGGTTCAATCCCGATGTGACATGGTGCTGCGTATTCCTGACCGTGATCATCGTGCATATCATCCAGGAGGTCGGGAGCCGGATCGCGCAAAAGACAGACAAAAGATACAGAGCCTAGGGCGCCGGGCGTGTTATTTTCAAGGGAGACATTCGGTCTTCACAGTGATGTAAAATCCGCGGCAGACTGCAGAGCTTATGCAGCTGCCGCTTTTTTTCTGTGTCCGTACGAAAAATAAGAGCGGAGTCCCATCAGCAGCGTGAGCAGCTGCCCGAGACCGGCGGGGATGCTGCCGATCATAAAGAAATAGATCATCCAGAGCGTGATATTCAGAAGAAGCCCGGCTTTGATCTGCAGGACATCCTTCAGAAAAAAGTTTGTACAGGTGATCTCGAGCGTGGCGATGATCGGGATCAGGCCGACCGCTCCGTTGACGTTCACGAACAGCCCCGCCGCGACCGTCAGGACGGATGTCGCGATCATATCCGTACGTGAAAACGAGTCATTCATATTTTTATAATTCCGGTAGAGCGCGATCGCGTTCGTGGTAAGCCCGGACCACGCGCCGAAGAATGCAGTCGAGGCTGCGCACATGGCAGTTTCCGCGAACTGCATCTGATAGACTTTTCTGCGGTCGCCCGCACAGCAGGAGAGTATCAGGAAAGCGACCGAAATAACGGACAGTACATTTCCGATCATAATGAACATGTGTAATCCCTCCTTTTCAAAAAATGTTCCGGCAGCCGGCTTGTTTTCGATTACAGAACGTAGTATATTGGGAAGGAAATAAAAAGTAAAACGGGAATTATTATAAAAGAATTAAAGAATTTCTTTAAATTCGGAGGAGCAAATGGATCGGATCAATACCGAAGTTTTTCTGAAAGCGGCGGAAACGCTGAATTTCCGGAGAACTGCCGACGCGCTGGGGTATACGCAGGCCGGCGTAAGTTATATAATCAGTGCGATGGAACAGGAGCTTGGGCTGCCGCTGTTCATCCGCGAATACGGTGGTGTCGAACTGACGTCGGAAGGCAGGGATCTGCTCCCGTGGATCCGGGATCTGGCCGCCGCCGAACACCGGCTCCGGGAGCGCGTGGATGATCTGAAAAATCTGGATGCGGGCGAGATCCGGGTGCTGGTCTTTTACAGCATATCGCTGCGGTGGATCCCGGGCATCCTGGAGCGGTTCCACAGGGACTATCCGAATATCCGCGTGGAACTGGTCTCCGAAGAAGAGACCGGGCTGGCCCAGGAGATGACGAGACGGCGGGAAGTCGACTGCGGGTTTTACATTCTGCCGGTCGCGGATGATCTGGAGATGATCCCCGTGATGGAAGAGCCGATGAAGGCTTCCTTCGCGCCGGATCATCCGGCAGCGGCACTGGATCGTTTTCCGGTGGCGGATCTTGACCGGTATCCCTTCATCAGTCTGGTCCGGGATACGGAGGTACTGGATATTTTCCGGAAATATAAGAAGACGCCGCAGACCAGCTTCACGTCAGAGAACGATTTCGGCGCGCTGGCAATGGCGGCCAAAGGGCTGGGATACTGTATCAACGCCAGTATCCTGCTGGAGGATAATCCGTATGATCTGGTGTCGGTTGAATTTGACGAGCCGGTCCGCAGGACGATCTGCATCGGCGCAAAGAAGATCAGCGAATGCCCGAAAGCGGCCCGGGTATTTATTCAATATGCCAGAGAATGGCTTGCGGAAAGGTACGGTGTGCATCCAGACGCACCGCCGCTTTAAAATGGAGGCAGCAATGAATTTACATGCAGACAGAAACTGGATCTATGACCCCGAAATCGTATTCGTGAACCGGCTGCCGGCCCATTCGGACCATCGGTGGGAAGCGCAGGGGAGCGATACGGGCGCGCCGGACCGTATATCACTGAACGGCTCCTGGTTCTTTGAATGGGCGGAGACACCGTCCTCCGGGGATACGGAATTCTATAAGGAAGGAAAGGATCTTTCGCCAATGGCGGAGATCACGGTCCCCGGATGCCTGGAACTTGCGGGATACGGACAGATCTGTTATACGAATTCCACCTATGAGTGGGACGGCGCGGAGGCACTGGTCCCGCCGCAGATCCCGGTAAAATACAACCCGGTCGGGAGATATGTGAAGACAGTCTGCTTCCCGGACGGGTGGGCCGGCAGACAGATCATTCTGCGCTTTGACGGCGTCGGATCAGCGATGTTTCTGTGGATCAACGGAACGTTTGCCGGGTATAACGAAGGTTCCTTTACACAGGCGGAATTTGACATCACGGAATATCTGCATCCGGGAGAGAACCGGATCGCCGTGGAAGCGGTGAAATACTGCACCGGCAGCTGGATGGAGGACCAGGATTTCTTCCGGTATTCCGGCATCTTCCGGGACGTAACGGTGTTTGCGCTGCCGGAGATGCATACGGAAGATCTTTTCGTGCGTACGGAGACGATCGGCGGAGACGGAAAGCCTGCCGTGATCAGCGCGGAGATGAAATATAATCTGAAGGACCGGAACGGCTGTCTTGGGTACAGTGTGACCGATGAAGACGGCAGAACTGTGGTTCATGGGAGCTGCAGCGGTTTTCCTGAGAAGATCGAATTTGCGGTAGAGGATCCGCACCTCTGGAATGCGGAAGAACCGTATCTGTATGAACTTGTGCTGACGCTCAGGAATGCGCAGGATGAGATCGTTGAGGCCGCGCGCACGTTCTTCGGGATCAGGACCGTGGAGATCAGGGACAGCATTCTGCGCGTGAACGGAGAACGCATCATTTTCCGCGGTGTGAACCGGCATGAATTCTCTCTGACCGGCGGCAGGACCGTGACGGATGAGGAGATGCATTTTGACATCCGTTTTATGAAGGAGAACAATATCAACGCCGTCCGTACCTGCCATTATCCGGATGTATCCCTGTGGTACGATCTCTGTGACCTGCATGGCATTTATCTGATCGACGAAACGAATCTGGAAAGCCACGGCAGCTGGGCAACGGCCCACGGAGAGGACCCGGCGTACAATGTGCCCGGCAGCCGGATGGAGTGGACTGCGGCTGCGCTGGACCGTGTGAACGCCATGCTGGAGCGGGACAAGAACCATCCGTCGGTCATTCTGTGGTCCCTCGGGAATGAATCCTATGCCGGTGAAGTGATGCGGAAGATGTATGCGCATTTCCATGATCGTGATGACAGCCGGCCCGTACACTACGAGGGCGTCTGCCACTGCAGGGAATTTGATGATATCAGTGATGTCGAGAGCCGGATGTATCTTCCGCGGGACGGCTGCGAAGCATATCTGCAGAATGCGCCGAAGAAGCCGTTCATGCTCTGCGAGTACATGCATGCCATGGGCAATTCGCTCGGCGGAATGAAGGCATACACGGATCTGGAGAAGTATCCGCAGTATGCCGGCGGCTTCATCTGGGATTATATCG
>DFKM01000128.1 GCA_002373555.1 Lachnospiraceae bacterium UBA3645 | reverse complement strand
AAATTCAGATAGATCCGGTCGATCTCGCCTTCCGCGAACATGTCTGTAAGCTCTGCCGCATCCGCGCAGACCAGCGCGAGGTTCGGCAGCTGATGCGCTTCCTGTTTCTGGACCGCACGCTTGAGGACGCTTGAGTATTTCTCCATCCCGATAAAACTGATCTCCGGATGCGCTTCGCTCATGCCGATGATGAACTGTCCCTTGCCCATGCCGATCTCCAGCCGGACGGGATGATCGTTCCCGAACAGTTCCTTCCATCTTCCCTTATGCTCCTGCGGATCCGGTGTCGCATACGGGCTGTTCGCTATATATTCTGCCGCTCCGGGCACATTCTTTAATCTCATGCGTGCAAATCTTTCCTTTTATTTCTGTTATCAGCAAGACCCCCTTGCGGGGGTCCTGAAATTATTCTTTGTCTCTGATCTTCTTGATGTTCGCGATCTCGTACTTGTTGAGGCTGCCTGTATCGAAATCGTCTACATTGATCTTCGGCGTGTACCAGCTCTTGCCTTCGAAATATTTCTGCAGGCTCTTGTCCTTGAAGATGCAGCCGTGGCGGGCGTAGATCTCGTTTCTGGCAAGACGCAGATCGCTGCTGCTCATGCCGTCCAGATCATCGTCGTCGAGATATTTCTTGCTGCTCTTGGCAATCACAGAGGAATCATCGCTGCCGGCCTTGTAATTGCTGGTGTCCTTGGTGGTCTCCTTGGCTTTCTTGCTTTCCTCTGCCTTCTTGCTCTCCTCGGCCTTCCTACTCTCTTCCGCCTTCGAAGCCTCCTCGGAATGGCGCTTTGCGACTTCTTCCCTCGAGCCTACGACATAACCGGAATAGACATACGCGACCTGGCCGTTGTAAGCGATCTTGTACCAGTTTCCGGAATCATCCAGTACCTGGATCGGATCGCCGTCGGTGATCTGGCCGATGACATTCGAGCTGTTGCCGGCGCCGTCACGAACGTTCAGATACGTGGTGACATACATGGTCTTCGCATTGCTGGTATCGACAGCCGTAGTCGTCGGCTGGGTGCTGCTTTCCATCGTGCTGGTCTCGGTCTGGCTCTCGGTCGCGGTCTCGCTCTCGGATTCCGCAGCAGTTGTCTGGATCTCGGGGACTGTCTCGGTCTGGGATTCCAGCGTATCGGCTGCACCGGTGCCGGTCTCGGCATCCGCGGATTCATTGTTCCCGGAAAGATTGCCGGAGATGCTTCCCTGTTCTCCGCCGGAACCGTTTCCGCCGCTCCGGAACATCCTTGTTCCGGCATAGATGCCGGCTGCGATCAGCAGCAGGATCAGAAGGATGACCACGGGGATCATCTTTCTGGAATTCGAACGGCGTCTCTCAAGCTGCTTCTGATAGGATTCGCGGCGTCTCGCCATCTCTTCCTCTCTGGCAGCGTTTCTTTCATACTCCTCGTCTTCTCTGGCAGCTTCTTCCTGCTCTCTCTCTTCGGCTTCGTCATCCCAGTCCCTGAAGCTTTCGGGATCGGGCTTCGCAAGCTTGACGCCGCATTCGGGGCAGAATGAAGCGAGCGCGGGGATCTCCCGTCCGCAGGCGGGGCAGATCTTGATCTTTGTGGCCATAGTTTTACCTCCCTTTTTATTGCATAGAAAGATTCTATTTTCTCATTTTTCGTCGGGGAATAAGATCATCATGATAGGCGCATGCAAGCATGGCATATCATGATAAACGATTACTCTGTTATTATAATGTTACAAATTTGTTACGTCAAGGTATTGGAACAAAATACTCATTTTACTGTCACCTTCAGGGCTGTAGACACTCCATTATTCGCGATCACATAGATTTTGCACTTTCCGGAGCCCTTCGCGATAATCTTCCCGGATTTCGATACGGCCGCAACCGCACGATCCGATGTCAGAAACCGGAATTTCTTCGCATGCGCAATCAGCTTTCGATCCGACATGGTCTTCTTTATCTTTGCGCCTTTGATCTTATAGGTATCCCCTGTCCGCAGCGTTACCTTCTTCTTTTTCAGCGTCACGGATTTCGGATTGCAGTAACAGGCATTGCTGTTTCCGGTCAGCGCATGCAGCGAAAAGCTTTCGGAAATATACTGCTTCTTTCCGCCGATCTTCCGGTAAGCCTTTATAACGGCTTTATAGGAATGATTCTTCATCAGACCGGAAACCGTAAAGCTCGTCTTTCCGGTTTTCATGATCGTCCTGATCCGCCTGTATCCCTTCTTCGAATCACCGGATTTACAGCCGGCAAACCAGATCTCATAACCATCCGCGTGCGGTGCTTTCACCCAGGTGAGCTTCAGTTTCGTTTTCTTTACGGCCGTCATTTTCGCGAGCAGTACCGCAGACGCAGCTGCCGCAGTCTGTTCTTTTTCTGCCGGTGCAGATGTCTCCTGCAGCTGCTTCTTATCGGTCGCTGCACTGTTTATCAGCCGTTCCTTCTCCTCCGCTGTGGTCTTTTTCTTCTGATCTGTCTTTACCGGCCCCGCTGTCTGTACGGAAGCCTCTTCTGTCTCCTGCAGATCTTCCCTGCCCGTCTGTGCCGGCTCTTCTTTCTCTTCATTCTGTACCGGATCCGATGACTGCGGCACCTCCGGGGCTTCCGGTGTTTCCTTCGGCGCAGGCGGAATCGCAGTGATGGACAGTTCCCCTGCAGCCGGTGCAGAGTACAGCACATAATTTACAGACCGCTTCGTGACTGCACTGCATGCCGTCATCCCGCCGCGTTTTGCTTCAATCGTGGTCCCGGATACATACCTTTCCGTTGCGATCACATAGTTCTGCTCGTCTCCAAAACAGTCTGCGGAGGCAATACCGTCCACGCCGGGTGTTCCGGCGGCCAGCACTTCTGCGCCGGAAATAAACAGCTTCCTGCCGGCATCCAGCGGCGAATCCATACCGCCTTTCATCTGGCTCAGCACGATCAGCTTCCCGCCGAGCAGGTTCAGATCACCGTTCGAATCGATCCCGTCGCCGCGGCTGTTGATAAAAATATCCCCGCCGAGGATCCGCACTTCATTGTCGCCGGTAATGCTGCCGTCTCCTGCAGCCGCATTCATGCCGTCATCTTCCGCGGTCACTGAATATTTCCCGCTGTAAACATACAGTGTCGAAGCATCCATGCCTTCCAGCGAATTGCGGATGCTGATTTCCGGGCTGCCGGCGCCGTCTCTTCCAAGCGTCATCGTACCGTCTGCATGGATTCCGTCATCACCGGTATCGATCGTAAATGTTCCGCCGGTGATCTGTACGTCGCTGTCGGAATGGACCGCGTCATCCGCGCAGTCCAGGGTAAAGGATCCGCCGTCTATCATCAGTGCACATTTCGTCTCCCGGTCGCCGGAAGCCTTCAGGCCTTTGCAGCTCATCGTTTCAGAGTCAAAGACCCTCGTATAGAACCCGATCCTGCCGTATCGTTTTCGCTGCAGCTTTGTCCCTCTGCTTCTGTATCCGTCGAACGTCTTCAGATCAAATGTGCCGGCATGGATCGCAACGGTCTCCGCCTGAACCCCATCACCGTCCGCCCGAATCTGAAACGTTCCTCCCAGGACGGTAACGGATCCCTCCGAAACCGTGTCGTCACTGTCCGGTGAAGCTTTGATTGCATCACCGCCGGTATGAATGATATACTTACCGGAATAGAATACCAGTTTTCCGTCCGCGGTGATCCCGTTATTATCCGCATAGACTTTGATTTCCGCATCCGCTTCCGGCCGGAATGCTATGGATGTACCCGATCCGCCTTTGATCCCGTTCTTTGCTGTCCCCCGCAGTTCCAGCCTGCCGCTTCCGCGAAACTCCGCCTCCGCGCCGGCTTTCAGCCGAATGCAGGCCCCTTCTGCAGCAGGAGCGTCTGCCGGCACATTGTCGGACAGGACTACGCTCCCCTCCGTGACAATGGTGACCCCGGACGCCTTTCCAAGCACGACCGGCGCTGTTGTTTCCGACGCCAGCGACAGATCCCGGAGTTCCAGCCGTACATCCCGCACGCCTTTTTCTACGACGATACTGCCGTTCGCACAGCTGCCGGTGATCTCATAGGCACCCGGCGCCATGATCGTAAGCGCGGTGCCTGTGATGCTGTATCCCGCGCCTGCTCCGTACTCCGTGATTCCTGTTTCAGAAAACGTCAGCAGCTGTCCGGCGGCCTCTGCCGGGATATCCGGCCCCAGCAGCAGTACGGCTGCCAGGACCGTCATGATGAGACATTTTCCGATAGATTGATTCATTCTTACCGCTCCCTGTGCGGATCATGATCCGCAATATTTGATTTCCCTGTTTTTCCGAAAATCCGGCGAAAAAACAGGATCTTGTTATTGACATTCTCCCTTAAATCCAGTATCATTATATGGCTTGTTTACAGAGATCGTCCGTGTCCGGTTTTCCTGTATACAGATGACTATAGTAATAGATCAAAGATTTTTTGGGAGGTACGAAAAGTGGCGAACATCAAATCGGCAAAGAAGAGAGTTCTGGTAGCAGCAAAGCGCGCGGACAGAAACAAAGCTGCCCGTTCCAAAGTGAAGACCTACATCAAGAAGGTCGAAGCTGCGATTGCCAGCGGTGACAAGGAAGCTGCAAAGGCTGCTCTGATCGCAGCGACTTCCGTGATCGATACCGCTACAAGCAAGGGCATCTATCATAAGAACACTTCTTCCCGTAAAGTATCGCGTATGGCCAAGGCCGTCAACGCAATGGACTGATGCAGAAGAATATCGATTTATAATAAAACCTCCGCAACCGTCATGCGGAGGTTTTATTTTTCCTCCGGATCTCAGCCGGAAAAGGATACGATCAGCAACTCGCATGCCAGACGGTCGGACAGATCGCCCTGCTTGATCGCCGCATCATAATCCAGATACCGCTCCACATAGCGCGCCAGCTCGCCGTCGGCGAACCGCCCTGCCTGCCGGACCATCCGGTCCGCAACGAACGGCCGCAGCTTCAGGACCTGCGCGATCTCCGCGCTTCCGATGCCCTCGGCCCGCATCTCCTTCACCTGCATCAGCAGGTGGAACTGTCTGGCGATCAGCGCGAGGATCTTCATCGGCGGCTCCCGGAGCGTGAGCAGATCATAATACAGCGCGAGCGCTTTGTTCCGGTCCTTCACGGCGACCGCGTCCACCAGGTCAAAAATCCGTCCCTGGATCTGCCTGGTCGTGATCTCATACACATCCTCTGTCGTGATCTCTTCCCGGTCCCCGACATAACTGATGAGCTTGTCCAGCTCATTTTTGATATTCTCCATGTCGTCGCCGGTCATGGAGAGGAATTCCCGGCAAGTGCTCTCCCGCACCTTCTTGCCGGCCGCGCCGATCCGCCTTGCGGCCCAGCGAAGCAGCGCATCCTGCTTCAGGCGCGTGCATTCCGCGGCATAGCCGATCTTCGTGATCTTCTTATACAGACGGCTCCGCTTGTCGATGCTCTCTTCGACGATCACCAGGACGGTGGTGTCCGGGAAGGTATCCAGCGCATCCGCCAGTCCCTCCGGCTCCTTTTTGAACCACCCCGTATTTTCGGCGATCACCAGCCTGTGATCCGCAAAGAACGGCATGGTCTGTCCGAACTGGATGATCTGGGAGACATCAACATCCCGGCCTTCCATCATCATGAAGTTCATGTCGTCATCGCCGGCCAGCGCGCTTTTCAGCTCATTTCGCAGCGAAGTTCTGACGAATGCTTCCTCTCCGTAAATCAGGTAGACCGGGCGGAAGGTTCCGTTTTTAATGTCGGCTCTGATAGTTTTCATGCTTTAATAATACTGTGCCGCGCCTTTCTGCGAAACGGCGGTATACAGCTCTGCGTTCGTCGCTTCCACATAAGGATTCACCCAGACGATGCCGACGATGCCGAGCGTAATGGCGGAAAGCAGCTGCCAGGGAATAAAGGAAAGATCCAGCACGAACGCCGCCATCTTCTCTCCTTCCATCATGGCTTTGGAAATATCCATGGCTTCCCTCGCCGAAAGCTCGGGGTTGTCCGCCAGCAGATACGGCACCATACGGTACTGATAACTCTTGTAAATCCCGGGAATCAGGAACAGCAGCGACCACAGCGCAATGATGATGTCCGTAATGAACATTGCCTTAACCACGTTGATGTACTGGTTCTTAAAGGCAAATGTCAGATCGTCCAGCACGCCCTGGCTGTGAATGTTGTGCAGGAAGAAGCGGTTCCCGCCGACTCTTAAGGGATTGCCGAAAAAGATGTCGATCGCAACAGCCAGAACAACGACAAGGGCTGCAACGCCCGCGATGAACGGCATAAGCTGGATGATATAATGCGCCCACTGACCGCCGAGGTTGGAAGCGATGGCATCCGCACCCTGCTCCTGCATGTTGAAGCCTTCTCCGCTGTAATTGAAATTGATCCGTCCTCCCGATCCGCTGCCTCCCAGAAGTGCCATGATGAACGCCACCAGGCCGCAGTTGAACCAGTTCTTCTTTACCATCAGTTTCGCGTTGGACTTTAACTGCTCTCTTGTCCAGTTCATACGTCTCCTCCTTCCTGTCAGACCAGCTCCCATTCTGCTCTGTTCTTATTTCTTTCACCCGGCGTCTTGATCGCAAGCTCCGGATTGTTGACCGATACTTTTGCATATTTGGGGATCGAGCTCGTGATGAAGGCGTTGCCGCCGATCGTGGAGCTCTCGCCGATCACGGTGTCGCCGCCGAGCACGGACGCGCCCGAATAGATCGTGACATTGTCCTCGATCGTCGGATGCCGCTTCACGCCGGACAGTTTCTGGCCGTCACGGGTGGAAAGCGCACCGAGCGTTACGCCCTGGTAGAGCTTCACATGCTTTCCGATCTCCGTCGTTTCACCGATGACCACACCGGTGCCGTGGTCGATAAAGAAATATTCACCGATCGTCGCGCCGGGATTGATGTCGATGCCCGTGAGATTGTGGGCATATTCCGACATGATCCTGGGGATCAGCGGAACATTTCTGGTATACAGTTCATGAGCGATGCGGTACACCAGGATCGCGAAGAAGCCGGGATAGGAAAAGATGATCTCCTCCTTGCTCTTCGCCGCCGGGTCGCCGTCAAAACCTGCCTGGATATCCTTTAAGAGCATGTTCTGCAGATACGGGATGGTGCCGAAGAATTCGATGCAGATCTCTTCCGTGCGTTCCTCGATCTCTTCCTCCGAAAGACCGTCCTCGTTCTTATACCGCATGGCGCATTCGATCTGCACGGACAGATCGTCATAGATCTTCGCCAGGTTCCGGCCGACATAATAGACAGCCAGTTCGTTATCCAGTGTATCCGCGCGGAAATAACCCGGGAAGAGGACATTCCGCAGATCGGAAATGATCTCGATCACAACATCCCTCTGCGGCATCAGGAGACCGGATTTCCGGATCAGGAGCTCCTCATCATGATAGTTGTTGTATACACCCTCAATGGCATGCTCGATGGCATTCTTTACGGTTGATTTCATGTGCATCACCTTTCCCGTTTGCTTCTTTTTATGGTATCACAAAAAAATGATACTTTCAACAATGATAAAAAGGAGCCGGACATATTCCGGCTCCTGATTCCGTATATTCCTTCTCCTTATTTCGGAATACCGTAAGCTTCTTCGCAAAGATGGCAGCTTACACTCTTCTTGCGCCTTCGCACGGGATGCCCGCATAGAACAGCGGTTTCTTTCCGGTCTTTGCCGTATATTCTTCGCCGACTTCCTTCCGGAACTGCTCCGCGTATCCCTTTCTGATCAGGTTCACGCTGCAGCCGCCGAATCCGCCGCCGGTCATTCTTGCGCCGAGCACATAGTCTTTCGCATTCGCAATGTCGGTGAGGATATCCATCTCCTCGCAGGATACTTCGTAAAGATCCCGCATGGATGCATGGGATTCCCGCATCAGCTTTCCGAACAGTTCCGTATCGCCGTGGGAAAGCGCTTCCGCCGCACGGATCGTTCGGTCATTTTCATAAACCGCATGCTTTGCTCTGGCGTACAGGATCTGATCCTGCAGCACGCCCGCCGCGGCTTCGAATTCCGCCGGCGTCAGTTCACACAGACCCTCCGGCAGCTTTCCGGAGGCGGGCATTGCGATACGGCCGTCCTGCATGGCTTCTCTGATCAGCCGAAGCGCTGTTTCGCACTCATTTCTCCTGTCGTTATAAGCGGAACCGACCAGGCTGTGCTTCACACAGCTGTTCACGATCACAAATTCGGCGCCGGAAATCTCGAGCGGGATATGCTGATACTGAAGCGTCCCGGTATTTAAGAGGAGCGCATGCCCGTCTTTTCCCATCGCACTGATGAACTGGTCCATGATCCCGCACTGCATGCCCATAAAGTCATTCTCCGCCTTCTGGGAGAGCAGCGCGATCTGCGGCTGGGTCATCGCATCGAAGGAGAACATGGTCTTGATCAGCAGACCGATGGATACTTCGAGCGCAGCGGAGGACGAAAGGCCGGAGCCGTTCGGGACATCGCCCCAGATCAGGATATCCATGCCGGTGCTGCACACAAATCCGGCTTCTTCCGCGGCCCAGATCACGCCCTTGACATAGCCGGTGAAATGATCGTTCTCATAGGCTTTCAGATCATCCAGAGAGCTTTCCATGATCCCCAGGCGCGTTACATTATCCGAATACATCCGGATCTTTCTGTCGCCGCGCTTTCTGCCGAGCGCAAAGGTTCCGTAACTGAGGGCACAGGGAAAGACATAGCCGCCGTTGTAATCAGTGTGTTCACCGATCAGATTCACGCGGCCAGGTGCGAACACAGACGCTTCCGCCTCATTCCCGTAGATCTCTCTGTATTTATTCTTCAGCTCCGCAAGCTTTTCCCTGATGTTTTCCATATCATTCATCTCCGTCAAATGCAATATCTTCGATCACGCGGATCACTAAAAAGTATACCCTATCGATGATTCATTCACAAGCATAATTGAAAACAAAAAAGAGGATGCGTACGCATCCTCCGTAAATCCATGCAAATAATTGCAGACAGGTCTTTTTATTCCTCCGGATCTCCTTCTTCGGAAATGACGGTGCCGTCCATCCAGGCGTCATCCTCTCCGCCTTCTTCGACCATGTCTTCTTCGTCTTCCTCGACCACGTCTTCCGCCTCGTCATCCAGATCGGCGTCGGCATCGGGCTCTTCGTCCGCTTCCTCTTCGACGACTTCTTCGTCTTCAGAGATCGCTTCGTTCTTTTCTGCAGCCGCTTCCGCGGGCTGTTCGCCCTGCTTGTCCTGCGCCTGCTTTTCCTGTTCTTCGGCTTCTACGACTTCTGCTTCCTGCGTCACGGCCTCGGCCTGGGCTTCCTGTCCCTGCGTAGGCTGTACCTCGGAAGACTGCTTTGTGGGCGCACATGCGCACAGTGTGCAAACGGTCAGCATAAGAACTGCTGCAAATAATTTTTTCATGATCTGTTCCTTACGCCGTTCGGCGTCCTTTCTTAATATACGATCTTACCTGCCGGTGTGCTCCGGCTGCATCATTTTACAGTAAGCTTGACAGCATTGGTATAGACAACCTGGTTACCGGAGGTGATCTTGCATCTGTACTTCCAGCCGTTGTATTTCTTCTTGGTCTTCAGCTTCAGCGTGGCTGTCTTTGCCGTCTTCGTGCCGGATACTTTCTTCCACTTACTGCTGCCGGATTTCTGATACTGCCACTGGAATGTCGCTTCCTTGCTGACCTTGACTTTGAAAACAGCCTTCTTGCCCGCTTTCACGGAAGTCTTCTTCGGCTGTTTGGTCACGCTCAGTGCACCGGCGACCTTGACTGTAAAGGCCTTCGACGTAATAGTCTGGCCGCCCTTGGTCACCTTGCAGCGGAATTTCCAGCCGTTCATCGCGGGTGTGACCGTGAAGTTCAGGATCGATGTCCTGGCTGTCCATTTCTCAGAGAAGAATCTCCACTTCTTGCCGACTTCCTTGACCTGCCATCTGTAAGTCGCGCCGAACTGGTTCGTGGTCACCGCGAACATATGCAGCTTGTTTCCTTCCACCGTGGTGCTGGAAGGCTGACTCGTGAAGCGCAGGCTGCCGGACGCGCTTGTACCGTCTGCGGATACCGAATTGGTTTCGACCTTCGGCGCATTGGTCGTGCCGTAATGCATATTGGCATGTTCAATATAATAATTGCCTGTACTTCCGATCTTGACCTTGCTCCAGTCAGCGGCGGATCCGGCGTAATAAACATCCGTGATGCCTTCGCAGTAGCTGAATGCATACGAGGCGATCTCTGTAACGGACTTGGGGATAACAACTGTCTTCACATCATTCCGGTGCGTGAACAGATAACTGCCGAGCTTGGTCACGCCTTCCTTGAATTCCACCTTGCTGATATCCAGCTGGGTATTGATGGCGGATCCGTTGTAGATGGGATGGCCGTAACCGGCGATCTTCCAGAAGCTGCGGGCATACATCTTGCGCAATACCTCGCCGCCGCTGGCGGAAGAGGACTGTCCGGAAAGCGTATTTCCCTCGATCGTATAGATCGCGTCATTTGTCACTTTATAAACAATACCAGTATGGCAGATCCGGGAGCTGTTCTTGAAGAAAACCTGATCGCCTACCTGGGGATCGGTCGTTGTCCAGCGTCCGTCTGCTTTGTATTTGCTGGCGGAATTCGGGGTGTAAGCACTTTTCAGACCACCGCAGAGCGCCTTATTCGCGATATTCTGATCTTTGCCGGCGGCCTTCCAGAAGCACCACGAAACGAACATATCACACCATGCGTTCGCCTGCAGTGACGGAAACAGATCCGCGGCATACTTCGTATAGTTGCCCTTGCCGATATTCGCACGCTTGTCATATAGACTGCTGTTGCTCCGCTTCTCCGAGTACTGCAGTTCATCTTCCGCAGCATGGATGACCTTATCCGCAGTCAGACCGGAATTGGACGCAGCGGCGCCCTTGAGCACCCACGGCACATCCGTACCGGAATAGCTGTCGGTCGCTCCGTCGCCGGTGAAAACGATCGTGTTATCGGAATAAGACCATTTCGTCTGTCCGGAGGTCCCGGATGCGGCAGCCTGGACAGCTGCCGGTGCAGCACCGAAGACGAAAAGCAGGGATAATATTACAGGCAAAATCTTTACTCTAACAGTACTCATTTGTTCTCCTTGTAATTGAACTCCGTGTTTCAATTATATTTCCATCTGGAAAATAACTTGTAATATCTATGTAACATTTGAGCCCATTATAGCAAAGACATTTAATAAAGTCAAGTGTTCCGGTCACAGCTCCGTAATATTTTGTAACAAAAAGGAGAGTGTCCGAAGACACTCTCCAGGAAAATCATTCTGCAATCGGGAATTATCCGCGATAGTAGTTGATCAGGCAGCCTGCCATGATGATATCGCGCTCTGCATCGGTAAGCTCGCCGAGCTTCACGTTGAATTCCTTCACGCCGTCAGCGGTGATGGCATAAGCCTTGATGACCTCATCCTTGTTGGCGATCGCAGCACGTACGCCGGGGATGAATACATAATCGCCGAGTGCGAAAGGCAGCTCCTTGTCGCTTCCCTCATACAGGAAAGGCATCATACCCCAGTTGATGAGGTTGCTGCGATATCTCTTGGTAGCATACTCATTTGCGATGTTGGCCCATGCGCCAAGCACCTTCTGGCAGGAAGCAGCCTGCTCACGAGCGGAACCGTCACCGGGCTTCACAGCGAAGATGGTGGAACCGATCGCGGTGTTCTCAGGATCTACAGCAAGACCAGCGGCCTTTGCAGCTTCGTATGCGGACTTGAATCCGGCGTCTTCCATCGGGCTTGTGCCGGCCTGACGTGCATACTCAACAGCCTGTACAGCCTTTGCGTTGCCAACGTATGCGGGATCCTTACGGGACAGAGTGAACTCTGCAAGGCCCAGAGGGTTGGAACGGTAGGAAGAAGTCTCACCGGAAGGAATCAGCTCGTCAGTCGTGGTGACCGGATCATGGATCTCGGAAACGACCTTCAGCATGATGTCGTCGGTCAGAGCAGTCATCTTCGGCCAAGGCTTGATGTTGGGTCCTTCGATCAGCTCTACTTCGGGATGGGGCTTGCCGAATCCGTTGTAGACACGGTTCGCATAGATGTCAGCATCGAAGTAGTATTTCGGCTTGGTGTACTCGCCTTCGAATGTCTCGGCGGAGGTCAGGAAGCCCTTGTTGGCTGCTGTAGCAGCGATGGAACGTGCGTCCATAAGAGCGACGGATGCGATCTGGCCGTTCTGGACCTTGGAACCTTCACGGTTCGGGAAGTTACGGGTCGCATGACGGATGGAGAACGCATTGTTCGCAGGTGTATCGCCGGCACCGAAGC
>DFKM01000051.1 GCA_002373555.1 Lachnospiraceae bacterium UBA3645 | reverse complement strand
AGCGCGGCAACATTTTCCGGTCCGAGCGGCTCGCCGTGCGCAACCGCCTTGCCCTGCTTGGCCGGGCAGCCGTAGCCGATCTGGGTCTTCACGGTGATGAGGGAAGGACGGGTCGTATCCGCTTTTGCTTCTTCGATCGCAGCGCCGATGGAAGCAAGATCCGTACCGTCTTCCACGGTGATGAGCTGGAAGCCGAAAGCTTCGAAACGCTTCTGGACATTCTCGGTGAAGGCGATATCCGTGCTGCCTTCGATGGAGATCCTGTTGGAATCATAGAGGACGATCAGCTTGCCGAGGCCGAGCGTGCCGGCCAGGGACATGGCTTCGGAGGAAATGCCTTCCATCATGCAGCCGTCGCCGCACATGACATAGGTATAATGATCAAATACCGGATAGTTTTCCCTGTTGAATACTTCGGCCAGATGTGCTTCGGCAACCGCCATGCCGACAGCCATGGAAAGACCTGCGCCAAGCGGGCCGGTCGTGGCTTCCACGCCTGCGGTATGCTTATACTCCGGATGGCCGGGGGTCAGGGAACCGAGCTGACGGAAGCTCTTCAGATCCTCTACGGAAAGATCGCCGTAGCCGAAAAGATGAAGGAGTGAATAAAGAAGCGCCGATGCGTGGCCGGAGGAAAGGACGAATCTGTCCCGGTTATACCATTCCGGTGCCTTCGGATCATGTTTCATATGGGCGCTCCACAGTTCATAGGCTGCAGGCGCAGCACCGAGCGGCATGCCCGGATGTCCTGAATTTGCTTTCTGTACGGTATCCGCAGAAAGGATGCGGATCGCATTTACGGCTTCCTGTCTGATGTCTGTCATAGATCCTCCTCTATAGAAATGGATTGAACCATAGTATTCCCGCGCATGGCTATCGTATCATAAAACCGCTGTATGGACAAGGATAATGATATGAAAAAAATATTATATCATTGTTCAACAGTGTTGCCCAACGTGACGCTGCGGCAGAGAGATCCTTCCGGAAACAGGGCACGGGGTGAACAGTTCCCGGAAGGATCTCTCTGCCGCAGCTGTTTCCTGTTATCTGACGCTTTGTCATCATGCGGAGCCGGCGACGAAGGATTCCCTCCCTCTCGTCTTCGGTTATGCTGCAGGATCAGAACGGTTTCACGATCACGCATGATCCGTGCAAGTCCGCCAGCGGCACCAGCAGCAGCTTTCCGTTTTCCGCTTCAAAATCTTCCACTGCCTGATGCGCGCCCGGGAACTGCTGATTATTATAATCATGCAGCACGATCATCCCGCCGGGATTCAGCCGCGGATAAAAATACCGCAGTCCCGCGAGCACCGGCGCGTAAAGATCCGGATCCAGGCTGACAAAGGCGAATCGCTTCTCTTCCAGTCCGGCAGCAGTCTCCGGGAAATATCCTTTCCGCACCACCGCTTTCTCCGGGTGCGGCAGTCTGCCGAGCACCATTTCTGCGGATGTATCCGTAAAACGATTTGGCGATGTAAAACTTTCCTTCAGATCCCGCTCATCAAACCCTTCAAACGTATCAAAAAGATAAAGCTTCCTGTCCGGCAGAAAAAGATTGATCAGTCTTGCCGTATCCCCCCGATAAACGCCCAGTTCGGCGGCGGCTCCGGGTATTTCCTGCTCTCTGATCCTCTGTGAGGCAAGCTGCACGGTCCTTCCCCGTACATCCAGAAGCTCGCGGAGCTCATGCAGTTTCAGGATCTGTCCCGCATATCCCGCATCCCGCGCCTGCCGCTCCAGCATTGCCGCGCGTTCCGTTCCCATCACCGTGATCAGTACAAGATCAGGTGTGCAAAGAAGCGCTTCCTCCACCGCCATGACCGGCGGTTCCGCCGCGGCATCGTGCCTCGCCGTATCATTGTCGCCGACGGCGGCGATCCGGTAACGGTTCGTATTCAGCAGTTCCAAAACAGCCCGGCCCATCTGGCCGGCACCGAGAATAACGGCAGTTTTCATGATTATATGCTCCGATTTCTGTAAATATGTGATATAATTATAACAGGAAGGGGCCCATTTAGGAACACAATTTACCATGTTGCGGGTGAAGAATGATGATGAAGAATTATACCGAACCTCTGACGGATCAGTATCATATTCTGCGGATCGGACGGGGGTATGAACGTCTGAAAGAACTCGGGACAGCAAAAACGTTTCCCAAAGACTACATTTTCGATTTTCGTGATCGGCCGCCGGAGGGCTGTTTTCTGCTAGTCACCGGCCGCGTGATGGTCTATGAAGATTCGTATGCCGGCGAGCACCGCGTATACAACATCATGCGCAGCGGTTCGCTCTTTCTGGAGGAATATGCCCTCTTTCCGAAGCCGTGTCCGGTACTTTTCAAGACACTGGCTGTCTCCGAGATCGTCGTCATCGACCGCTGCGATCTGATCCGCGCAATGAAATCCGATATCGACATTTCCCTGGATCTGCTGGATTCCGTGTGCGGAAAATTCGTCTCCTCGATGGAGACGCAGCGGATCGGTTCGAGGCAGAATTCCGAATGGAAGATCTGCCGGATGATCATCAGCGATCTGGAGAATTACGGAGAAAAGTATAAGGACGGGATGTACGTCAAAGACAAGATCAGCCACCAGATGACGGCGGATATTCTCGGTCTGAACCGCGTGACCGTCACTAGGAAGCTGAAAAAGCTGGCGGATATGGGACTGATCAGCAGGCACAAGGGACATGTGTATGTGCCGGATATCGATGCACTGCTGACGTATATGGACAGCCTGGAACTGCAGGAGGGCTGATCAATGAGCCATGGGGACAGGCACCGCGGGTTATCAAGTAACCCGCGGTGCCTGTCCCCAT
>DFKM01000198.1 GCA_002373555.1 Lachnospiraceae bacterium UBA3645 | reverse complement strand
AAGTCCTCGTCGCAGGCAATCACATATACTCATTCATAGAGAATAGAATCCCAGACAAACTCGCGGTAAACCGCTCAAACATGTCTGGGATTTTTCTATTCTCTTTATTCATTTCGTATGTGATTGCTGCTGCTCCGTAAGCGGTAAACCCTACGTGTCTTGACAGCGCATAAGAACACCCCCTGCCATTCGTGACACGGGGTGTTATGTTTCAGGATCTGGGCTTCCGGCATTCGTCCGGCAGTTTATCTGACCAGGGGAGAAGATCCTCCAGGAACTCAAGATTTGTATCATCCATATGTTTTGGGATCTCAGTCAGCAGATGTTTGAAATAATTGTATGGTTTCAAACCGTTCGCCTTTGCGGTCTCTGCCAAACTGTATAATATGGCACTGGCCCTGGCTCCGTGGATCGTATCGATCAGGATCCAGTTCTTTTTCCCCACGCAAAATGGGCGGATCGCACGCTCCGCGGGGTTGTTATCCAGTGGTACTTCCGGATCGGTCAAAAAAACACGCAGATATTTTTCCTGATTCAGGCAGTAGTTGATCCCTTCTGCGGTCTTTCCGGCAGATCGGACTTTATCTTTTTCTGCTCTGCACCAGTCGAAAAAACCGTTCACCAATGGTCTGATCAGAAGTCGTCGTTTTCGCTTCCTCTCTGCCGGCGGCAGTTTCAGGAGCTCGTTATCTTTTCGGTAGATCTGTTCGATCTGCAGCAATGCTTCATAAGCCGCGGTATTCTTTGCCTTGTCTTTCCCCAAAGATTTCACGACTTCGGCAAATGGCCTTCTTGCGTGTGTCCAGCATCCGGCCACCGTAAGAGCCGATCCATCGTTTTCGATTCCATGATAGACCTGATACCCGTCGCATACCAGTTTGCCTTCAAAGCCACGCAGCATCTCTTTGGGAGCATCAGCCTTCCGGGTCTTCCGGTAGTCATAGATGATCACCGGATCAGCTTTGCACAGTTCACCGCTGCGGTAAACCCACATGTAGTTTTGGTGGATCCCTTCCCGTCCATCCTTCTTGACGGTGACCGGTGTCTCATCCGCATGGATCACATGTGCTTTCAGCAGTTCCTCTTTGAGGCGCTCTGTGATCAGAGACAGGTATCTTTCAGCCGAAAGGATGCACCAGTTCGCCATCGTCTGGCGGCTGATGCTGACGCCATTGCGTTTGTATTCCTGTTCCTGCCGGTACAGCGGCAGTGCATTGATGTACTTCGCGTTGATGATCGCAGCTACCAGCGAAGGAGTCGCTATGCTGTTGCTGATCATTTCCTTTGGATGATCTGCTTTGACGATCTTTCCGTCTTTGCCTCTGTACACCTTCAGGTGATGCTCTATTACCTTGAAGGTGGAAGGGATCATTTCCAGCTTCCGGTAGACTTCGTCCGGCAGGTTGGTGTATCCATCAGGAAACAGCTGCTTAAGACGTTCTTCTTCGATCGGATGTGTGATCTCTTCTACAGGAAACCCTTCCAGATCTTCGTCACGTTTGCCGGCTTTCTTTTTCCGCCTGTAACTGACGACATCCTCCATGTCCTGCTCGACCTGCGCAGGATCTTCTGTCAACGCCTCAGCTTCATTGAACCCCATGTCATAGATGGACATCTGTTCCCCCGTAAGTCCTGTTTCTGTCGAGGGCGCAAACTGCCTCGTTCTGGACAGCGACAGCTTTTCTGACAGTGATTCGACTTCCAGTTTCAGCATCCTGATCAGCTCCGTTTGCTCTGCAAGCTGCTGTGCCATGGACAGTGTCATCGTGACCAGAACGTCTTTGTCCGCCTTGTTCAGTTGTTCTCTTGTGGGGATCTCTTTCATACACATATTTTAACAGTTTTGAAAGGGCAAAAAAAGAGGTAAATTGAAAAAAAGCGTTGAAATTTCAACGCTCAAGGAGCTGGCTTCCGACTCAAAAATCTATAGCAGCCGTTCTGGCGGCCGGACCTTCTGTACCCCCGGATCGATCGCGAATCCCTGCATCAGTCTGCGGAATTCTTCCTTCGTCAGATCCCTCAGGTCATCGATATTTCTCGGCCACCGGAACTTTCCGTTTTCCAGTCTCTTGTACAGCAGCAGAAACCCGTCACCCTCCCAGACCAGAGCTTTGATCCGGTCCGACCTCCTGCCGCAAAACAGGAAGATCGATTTCCCGCTGAACGGATCCAGTTCAAACCGTTCTTTCACTACTGAGGTGAGTCCGTCGATCCCATACCGCAGATCCGTATGGCCACAGGCGATGTAGATATGTTCAAAGTTGTTCAGATCATTCAACATGGGTGATCACCTTCATCATCGCTGTTATCTGACGTGCCGGGACATCGCTTCCGATCTGGATTGAGGCATTGTTGACATGGATCGAGATTCCTGATGCCGGCGCATCGGGATGTTCCTCGGCGATGACATTGATCTGCGCGAATGCCGGCGGTTCATTTCGGGTTTGGGGAACAAGATCGCCCCGGCTCTCAAGCGCCGTACATGCCGTCTTTCTGATTTTCCGCAGCCAGTAGTAGTACCGGTTTTCGTTCAGACCCCTGGCCTGACACCATTCGCGGATCGTCATCCCGCTGGCATTGCGTTCCCTGATCAATTCTGCCCATTCCTGGATCCGTACCTGATCACGTACTTCCTGTATATCCATGTTTACAGCCTCCTTTGAAAAAGTTCGGTCCACTGTGAAAAACTGTATTAAAGTTTTTCACAGTGGCCGAACTCATTATCTCAGATCTGCAAGGCTGCCGCCATACACGTAGGGTTTACCGCTTACGATCCTTGTCTAGTAAGAGAAATGAAAGAATGGCCATCCGCTCGCGGCAGAGCAGGCGGCTTGAAGTGAAACGTTCGATAATCGTTCGGTCTTTAGTGGTTCCGGCTCCAGAAGTTGCGGGTGAAGAGGATGATGATGGTGAAGAGTTCCAGTCTGCCGACGATCATGAGCGCGCTCAGATAGATCTTCAAGGCAGGGTGGAAGAATGAGAAGTTCCCGGCGGATGCGCCGAAGCCGAAGGATGCACCTGTGTTTGAGAGCATGCACAGAGCTGATGTGAAGTTGGTCTCCATGTCGGTCCCCTGGAAGGAGAGGACGAAGCCGGAGAACAGGAAAATCCCGGCGAAGGTGAAGAGGAATACGGTAATCGATGATACGACCGGCGCTGAGATGGCGCTGTCGCCCAGTTTGACTGCGACGACGGAACGTGGATGGATCCGGCGGATGCAGCCGCGGGCAATCATTTTGAGCATGACCAGGATCCGGATGACTTTGATGGATCCTGCGGTGGAGGCAGAGCAGCCTCCGATGAACATGATCATGAGCAGAATGAGCTGGCAGACAGAAGGCCAGTACATGTAAGGCGTCCTCGTGTATCCGGCAGTCGTTGCGAAGCTGACCACCTGAAAGAAGGAGTCACGAAGGGATTCTCCAAATCCGTCGTGATTGTAATACATCAATCCGCAGGTGCAGATGATGGTCGCGCCGGCGATGATGATCGCGTAGGCACGAAGCTCCAGATCTTTCACAAAGTATGAAAACTTGCCTGTAAGAATGTAGTGATACAGGACGAAGTTGACTGCCGCCAGCAGGCAGAAAAATGAAATCACGAGTTCAATATAAATGCTGCCGTAATAGGCGATTCCCTGTGGATGGACGAGAAGTCCTCCGGTGCTGATGCTTCCGAGCGTTGTGATCACGCCGTCGTAGAGAGGCATTTTGCCGGAGAGCATCAGGAGTATAAATTCTGCTACTGTGAACGTTGTATAAGTAAGGTAGAGTGCCTTTGCGGAATCACTCATGCGTACGGTCGTTTTCTGAAGCACCGGTCCGGGCATTTCGGCGCGGGCGATGATCTGTCCGTTGATGCCGAGTGCGGGAAGCAGCGAAATCACGAAGACGAGAATACCCATGCCGCCCAGCCAGTGAGAGATCGCTTTCCACAGGAGAAGTCCGTGGTTCGTGATCCCGTGGGGTACGATGGTGCATCCTGTTGTCGTGAAGCCGGAGGCCGATTCGAAGAAGGCGTCGATGTAACTGTCGACATACCCGGAAAGCAGATACGGGAAGGCGCCTACAAGGGACGCGCAGACCCAGCAAAGAGCTACCACAAGATACCCCTCTCTGGCGCCGAATCTGGAACGGCCGGTTCGGATAAAGAAGAACATCGCAAGCCCGAGCGCTAAGGTAAACGGCGTGCAGACCCGGAAGGCAAAGGCAACCTCGGTATCTCCCGTAACTTCGGAATAGATCCACGGGAAGATTTCGGCAGCGCCGACGATGATCATGATGATGCCCAGTATTTTGAATATAGCTCTGTAATTCGTGACCTTCGTAATCATCTAGTTAGCCCTCCAGAATCCCGGGGTGAACATAACAAGGATCGTATAGAATTCCAGTCTGCCGGCGATCATCAAAAGGGAGAGGAAGATCCTGGTGAACGCGTTGAAGCTGCCGAAATTGCCGCTGATGCCGATTTCACCGAAACACGGACCAACATTGTTCATCAGTGAGAACGTGGTCGTGAAGCAATCGATCATATCCAGATTTTCCAGCGCCAGCACAAAGGCTCCGATAAAGGCGATAATAACAAACAGGAACATATGGTTCGCGACGGCTGAAACCGTGTCGTTGGGAAGATCCTTGCAATTCAGCTTTACAGGCTTGATCACGTTGGCGTGCAGCCGCGTCGCGATCCCGTGCAGCACGAGCTTCGCCAGAACGACAATGCGGACCACTTTGTTGCCGCTGCTCGTGGAAGAGGAGCAGCCGCCGATGATCATGAGAAGTATGAGGATCATCTGCGTGAAAGCGGGCCAGCCGATATAGTCGTCAGAGACAAATCCCGTCGTTGTCAGAGCCGAAACAGTCATAAAGGCGGAATTGGCCGCTTCTCCGGTATGTGTCCACTCTGTTTCTGTGAAGAAGAGCCCCGCGAAAATTATCAGAAACGCCACGAGCATGAGCGTCAGGTACGAGATGAATTCCGTATCCTCTGTAAAAGCCCGCAGACCTCTGCGGGAGAAGGAATAAAACATCGTGAAATTCGTTCCCGCGACGATCATGAAGAAGATGATCACAACTCGGATGAAGATCCCGTCATACTGCATG
>DFKM01000097.1 GCA_002373555.1 Lachnospiraceae bacterium UBA3645 | reverse complement strand
TTCTCTCGAATCTCTTACAGATCTCTTCTTCTGTCATCTGCATGTCGAGACCGTCTGTCTACTAACACATAAAGGGTGAAAAGGGGTTGGAAAAGTCCGTAAATCCGCCCTGCCGCCCACACGACAGACAGTTTGTTGCGGGTCGGTGGATTCCGGTCCTTTCCGGTTATCAGAAAAACGTTGGGACAAACTGTCATATTGTAGTATAATCATTAAAAAATAAGATGCAGCAGCCGATAACGCGATGCTGGTCGATTAATCATTTCAACAAAGCAGGTTTTTTTATGGCTGACAGAAGTTATATCCGGACCGGAACCATTCTCCGGAAAAAATACACACAGTATATGATCCCCGCCATGCTTTCCGCGATCGGGGTTTCCCTGAGCGAATTTGCCGACAGTATGATCGTTGGGAACCTGATTGGTCCGGAGGCATTCGCGATCGTTAATCTTGGCTTGCCGATCGTGCTGATCGCATCCACGATCTATACGATAACAGGTGTGGGAGGCTCTCTTTTATATGCGGAATATCTGGGGAAAAAAGACAAAAAGAATGCCGATAACTGCTTTTCGGCATCTGTCATCTTTTCCATTCTGATCGGGGCGGCTGCAGTCGGCCTGCTGCTGATCCTTCATTCGCAGCTGAGTACTTTTTTCGGATGCCCGGCGAATCTGAAACCGCAGTTTGACCGCTATATCAATGTTCTGTATCTTTTTATGCCTGCGGCCATTTTACTGATGAATTTCACTTTCTTTTTGCCGGTCGTGGGGCTGCCGTTCCTGTCGATGGGACTGGTCGTTTCCGCGAATATTCTGAATATCGGGCTGGATGTCGTGATGATACGCGGATTCGGGATGGGATGCGAAGGCGCGGCGGCTGCCACTCTGATTTCTTTTCTGATCGTTCTTGCGGCAGGGATCCTGATCTGCCGTATCCGGAAAGTACCGCTGAAGCTCACGCGTCCGGAAAGGCCCGGAACGCATCTGAAAATGATCGTGTTGAAAGGGCTTCCGTCCGGGGTGGTTCAGGCCGGCTACGCGGTTACGACGATTTTCTGCAACAGCTTTATGAATCTCGCGTTCGGGCTGATCGGCGTGGAGGCGATGTCGGTGTTCGGGCAGATGGATTCGATCATTTCCATAGCGCTTATCGGAATAACGGAAAACAACGCGTTGTTTGTCGCGATGCTCAAGAGCGAGGGAGACTATTTCGGGATAAGGAGTCTGAGCAGAAGAGTCACGATCATGATCGTCACAGTGGTCTCCGTCATCTGTGTCCTTTTTGCCGTGTTCTCCGGGTTTACGGCAGGGATATTCAATGTTCACGGAGCAGACGCTCTGGCGCTGATCGGAAGGCTGACGCCGGTCTACGTCCTGTATTATCCGCTTCGCTGTATCATTCTGGTCCTCCGGGATATCTATAATACGCTGGACCGCAGCGGCTACGCGATGTTTCTCGGCATTATGGATAAGATCGTCTGCATTCCGCTCATCGGAGGGATCCTGTACGCCGCGTTCGGCGGATACGGACTGATCGCCGCTTTTCCGGCAGGCATGGCGGTTATCCTTTTGCTGATCATGCTGATCAATCACCGTATCGTCCGGAGATCAAACGGACGCTATTCGCCGGTCCTTCTGCTGGATGAAGCATATCCCATGAAAACGATATGCAGCTATTCGACGGATTCTCTGGAGGATATTTCGGAGATCGCTCTGATGCTGGAAGAGGGGATCGAAGAGACGGAAAGGAACGCCGCTGTCCTGAACAGGATGTGCCTTGCTGCGGAAGAAATGAGCCTTTATACAGCTGAACAGTGCGGAAAAGAGACGCCGGTCGATTTTATGATCAGCCGCGGAAAAGACTACACGCTTACCTGCAGAAGTCCGGGACGGCCGTTTTGTCCCATTCCGGAACAGCCGAAGGAACAGTCACCGAATGAACGGCTGCTTACCGCGCTGTTCCATATAAAACATGAGTATATTTTCGGATTGAATTCCACGAGTCTGACAATCAAAGGAGGGACAAATGAAGAATAAGATTATCATTGCAGAGGCCATGTCCAGCGCATTTAATTATCTGGATGATATCAGGAAGAAAGGTTATGAGCCTGTCATTCTGGAAACATATTTTCCGGACGGTTACGCAAAAAGTCTGCTGGAGGAGGAGCGGAGAGAAAAGTACAGCAGGATCCAGTATCCCGTCACGATCATCAAAGAGGATCCGGATTACGCGGTGACGCTGGAAAAGATCAAAGAGCTGGATCCGCTGCTCGTAATGCCCGGATGTGAGGACGGCGTGGTCATCGGCACGCATCTTGCCGATGATCTTGGCATGCCCTGCACGCCTTTTTCCAATATTGACAAAATGACGAAAAAAAGTGCCATGCATCAGGCACTGAAAGAAGCCGGACTGCGGTATATACGTGGAGAAGAAGTTGCGACCGAAGAAGAATGCCTTTCGTTTCTGGAACGCACAGGTACGGAAGACGTCGTCCTGAAGCACGCACACGGCTGCTTCTCCGTCGGCCTGCATCTTGTCCATGGGAAAGAAGAACTCCTGGAAGCTTTCCGCACGGAAACGGCCGCCGGGAACAACATGTTCGGCGAAGACGAGACCCGCCTGCTGCTGCAGGAGCGTATCTTCGGCGATGAATATGTCGTCAATACCATCAGCAGGAACGGCGTCCCGGCTCTTCTGTCTGTATTCCGGTATTACAAGACATGGCTTCCTTCCGGCGCATGTATATACAGAGGTCAGGAGTCCGTCTCGGAGTTCGATGAGAGAGAAAAGGAGCTTGTGGAATATGCGCTGCAGACCGTCCGTGCAGTCGGCATCGTCGATGGTCCCGTACATGGAGAGTACATGATTGACGGGAATGGTCCTGTTCTGATCGAAGTGAACTGCCGTGTCATGGGCGGAAGTATGCCGGCGGGCTTCCTCGATAAGGTGTATGGGTACCATGATACGGAAGTGATCCTGGACTGTATGCTGGATCCTGCGTTTCATGGGGAATTTCTGAAGCGGCCGTATCATACCTTACGGAGAGGCTACACCAAGGATTTTTATTCGGATCGGGACAGACCGATCAACGCGTCCGGCATTGTTCCGATCCTCCTTTCCATGAAAAGCTTTTATTCGGGCTGGGTGAGCAGTGCCGCAAGAAGCAGCATACTTCAGGAAACGAAGGATCTGAAGACGGAAACAGGCTGTATCTATATGGTTCATGACGATTCGGAAGTAACGAAAAAAGAATTCTGGGATCTGATGGAGATTGAAGAGAAACATCCGGAATTGCTTCATTCGAACGGGCCGCTGTTCCAGCCGCCGGAAGATGCGGCAAAACTTACGCCGGAAATGGCGGAGGTGCTGGAGCGTGATCCGGAGACCCTGATCCTGGATATTATTCTGTGGCTGCGGAACGGGAAGCAGGGGACGCCGGTCGTGCCGGAAGACCTGGTAAGCGCGAACGATCATAATCGGGAAATTATGGAATGGCTGGAGAAATTCATCTGATCAAAAAGGTGCCCGCAGGTAGGGGAAGGGCGGATTGCGACTGGTCTGTCCGGGAACATAACCGAATTTGACGTGATCAAATACCACTTCTCCGATTCGACCTTCTTATATACTT
>DFKM01000187.1:1408-5087 GCA_002373555.1 Lachnospiraceae bacterium UBA3645 | reverse complement strand
CATGATGGCGCCGGAAAGCATGAACAGCGGGATCGCAAGGATCGAAGTGGTATCCAGTCCGGATTCGATCGCGCGGAGCAGGAATTTCATGTTGCCCGCGAAGGTCGGATCCAGGAACGAAGGGATGATGCAGGGTACGATCATCGCAATCGCCATCGGGATGCCGAGGAAAAGGAAGACAACAAACAGTCCGAATACAAGTCCTAACATTATTTCGTCTCCTCCTTTCCGTCTTTCTTAAACATGTGATAGAAGTCCTGCAGCTGGCGGATGATGCCGAGTCCGAATCCGATCGGGAACGATGCGTATACGAACTTGTAGGAAAGCTGCATGGCTGTGCTGAGCGTACTGGTCGTCCTGATCAGGTCGATCGAGCAGTAGAACAGATAAGCAAATACGACAAGCAGCATGACCTTACCGACGATCGTCAGGAAAGTCTGTACCGGCTTCGGCAGGAAACTGGTCAGCGCATCGACGCCGAGCATGCATTTGTTCTTGATGCAGTAGCCGGCACTGATCAGACCGCTGTATACAAAAGCGAATCTGCAGAGTTCTTCCGGCCAGGGCATGGCGCTCTTTAAGAAGTAACGCATAATGACCTGCACCATGGTGACTACGGAGATGACGACCAGCAGGAATATCATAATGTATTCCTCAAGATTGTCATCCAGCCATTTCAGGATCTTCATGGATGTTTCTCCTCTCTTCTTATATATTCATAAATTGTCATCAGCAGCAAACAAAGTCACAGACTATTTTATAGCACTTTACGAATGAATAAACGATATAATATTCTTTCAAGTTGGCAAAATATCTTATCCTGATTTTTTCATCAGTTTACGATTATTTTGCATATTCCAGTCACTTCTCGAATTATTCTATCTTTTATGGTTAATATTTTTGCAGTCCCTCTTCAGTTTTCCGTCTTCCGGATCATATTTTCGTTAAATGTGATCCGCTTTCCGTTGTGCCAGTGGATCCTCCCCCAGATCGGTCCCTTTCTGGAGACGATCATCGGATACGGTTCTCCGGTATTTCCGGCGAGGATCTCTTCCGCACAGGCCAGCACATCTTCCACATCCTGCGTCGAGAAGGAATACAGACGGTGGCCGACAAAATACCTCTCGATATCCGGCGTCAGCGCCAGCAGCCGCCGCAGGCTGTGCGCATAGATCTCTACCGTCGGACTTCCGGGGAACATGCCGATGCTGCTGCGGGGATTGACCGCATCGCCGCAGAAGGCATTTCTGTTCTTCCGGTCGAGATAGACCATGCTTCCGAAGGTATGACCGGGAACATTCAGGGCTGTCAGCGTGATCCCGCCGAGATCGATCTCCTCTCCGTCCTCGATATAGAAGATATCGTACTCCGGGTCATATTCCAGCATATGTTCCAGCGCGAAATTTCTGATCTCCTCCGCTTCCGGATCGTACATGCACTTGAGCTCCACGAATTCCCTGCGGGCTTCTTCGGCAAATCCATCCTTCACCCTGGCGGCAGCTTCCTCCAGACAGTTCATGTACACCCTGTCAAAGCGGTGGTTTCCTGCGGCATGGTCCAGATGGCTGTGTGTATTGAATACGGTTACCGGAAGATCGGTGATCTCTTCTACTGTCTCGCGCAGATTGTCCATTCCGGTGCCGGTATCGATCAGCGCGGCCTTTTCCTTTCCGACGATCAGATACATCGGCAGTGCCGCAGGACTGTGATAGACTTCTGCGATCTGCCAGGTATCGTCATTGATCTTCGTGACAGTATACGGTCTCAATATTCCACCTCCTTTTCCGGTTGATACCTTACAAAGTGTAGCACTGAAGATCCCGCTTTCCCATCCCTCTTATTTGCAGGATAAAAAAATAAACCGCCGTAATATTTTGCTAAAACGGCGGTTTTGTAACATGATTTTACTGTTTTTTCAAGTATCTTTGCAAACAGGCAAATTTTTCTGCCCGGCTTTCCCGGAAATGCTTACTGATACAGCGGGAACCGGTTGCCCAGATCGATGACGGCCTCCCGGATCTCATCCGCGGAATTCTCAAAATCATGGGCCGTACGGGCGATCAGCTGCGCGATCAGTCTGCACTCTTCTTCCTTCATTCCTCTGGTGGTGACTGCCGGCGTTCCGATGCGCACGCCGCTGGTCACGAAAGGCTTCTCCGGATCATTCGGGATCGCATTCTTGTTGACGGTGATATAGACCTCATCCAGTCTGTGCTCCAGCTCTTTGCCGGTGATGCCGCTGCTGCGCAGATCGGCCAGCATCAGATGGTTGTCTGTGCCGCCGGAGACCAGATTCACCCCGTTCTTAAGAAGTTCGTCCGCCATGGCGGCCGCATTCTTCACGATCTGCTCCGCATAGGCCTTGAATTCCGGCTTCAGCGCTTCGCCGAAGCAGACTGCCTTCGCCGCGATGATATGCTCGAGCGGGCCGCCCTGCATGCCGGGGAAGATCGCCTTGTTCAGCTGCTTTGCATACTCCTCTTTTGCCAGGATCAGGCCGCCTCTGGGGCCTCTCAATGTCTTGTGTGTAGTGGAGGTCACGATATCGGCGACCGGTACGGGCGACGGATGGCATCCGCCTGCCACAAGACCGGCAATGTGCGCCATATCGACCATCATGATCGCGCCGACCATATCGCAGATCTCGCGGATGCGGTCGAAATCGATCACACGGGGATAGGCCGATGCGCCGGCCACGATCATCTTCGGCTGCTCTTTCCTTGCGAGCGCTTCCAGGGCGTCATAATCAATATAACCTTCCGCGGTAACGCCGTAAGGTACGAAGTCATAGATCTGGCCGGAGAAATTCACGGGTGATCCGTGGGTCAGATGACCGCCCTCTGCCAGGTTCATGCCGAGCACTTTATCGCCGGGCTTCAGCATGGCGCCGTACACGGCCAGATTCGCCTGAGCGCCCGCGTGCGGCTGTACATTCGCATACTCAGCGCCGAAGAGCTTCTTCGCACGCTCGATCGCCAGCGTTTCGACTTCATCCACGCACTGGCAGCCGCCGTAATATCTGTGTCCGGGATATCCTTCCGCATACTTGTTGGTCAGTACGGTCCCCATCGCTGCAAGCACAGCAGGAGAAACGATGTTCTCGGAAGCGATCAGCTCGATATTCCTGCGCTGACGTTCCAGTTCCTTATGCATCAGCGCGCCGGCTTCCGGATCGACTGCGCTTACAAGGCCGATAGTATCAAGCATTTCCTTATACATGTTAGAACCCCCCGTTGAATGATTAATACGCCTTACCCCAGTAGATCAGCTTCTTCGCCGGCTTTCCGCAGCAGACGCAGACATCCGAGATCTGCTCCTGCTCGAACGGCATGCAGCGGGATGTCGCCGATGTATCTTCCTTGATCTTCATCTCGCAGTCCAGGCTGCCGCACCACATGGTACGCACGAAGCCGGGCTTGTTCGCGATCAGATCCTTGAATTCGTCATAGGTCTTTGCATCTCTGATATTGCTGTACAGACGCTCTTTGGCGCGCTCGAACATCTCATGCTGCATGGTATCCAGCATTTCCTTCACGCTCTCTGCCAGTGTATCCAGGGAAACGATCTTCTTTTCTCTGGTATCGCGGCGGACGATGACAGCCTGGTTCTGCTCCATGTCCTTCGGTCCGATCTCGACACGGACCGGAATGCCGCGCATCTCCTGCTCGGAGAACTTCCA
>DFKM01000187.1:0-1364 GCA_002373555.1 Lachnospiraceae bacterium UBA3645 | reverse complement strand
AGAACTTCCATCCCGGGCTCTTGTCGGAATCGTCGACCTTCACCTTCAGCCCTGCGGCTTTCAGGACTTCGTTCAGTTCATTTGCTTTTTCCAGAACGCCGGGCTTATGCTGTGCGATCGGGATGACCATGACCTGCGTCGGTGCGATCCTGGGCGGCAGCACCAGGCCGGAATCATCTCCGTGGACCATGATGAGCGCGCCGATCACGCGGGCAGACAGTCCCCAGGATGTCTGGTGGACATACTTCAGCTGGTTATCCTTATCGGAATACTGAATGCCGAATGCCTCGGCGAATCCGGTGCCGAAGTAATGGCTGGTTCCGGACTGCAGGGCCTTGCCGTCATGCATCATGGCTTCGATCGTATAGGTAGCCTCCGCGCCGGCGAATTTCTCCTTGTCGGTCTTCTTCCCCCTGATGACCGGGATCGCAAGGACTTCCTCAAGGAAATCCGCGTATACGTTCAGCATGAGGATCGTTCTCTCCTCCGCCTCCTCGGCCGTCGCATGCGCTGTATGACCTTCCTGCCACAGGAATTCTCTGGATCTCAGGAACGGACGGGTCGTCTTCTCCCAGCGGACAACAGAGCACCACTGATTATAAAGCTTCGGCAGATCCCTGTAGGACTGGATATCTTTCTTATAGAGATCGCAGAAGAGCGTCTCGGACGTCGGACGCACACACATGCGCTCCTGGAGCACGTTGAGCCCGCCGTGGGTGACCCAGGCAACTTCCGGCGCAAATCCCTCTACATGATCCTTTTCTTTCTGGAGGAGACTCTCCGGGATGAACATGGGCAGATATACATTTTCCACGCCCGTCTCCTTAAATCTGCGGTCCAGCTCCGCCTGGATGTTCTCCCAGATCGCGTAGCCGGCAGGCTTGATGACCATGCAGCCTTTTACGCTCGTGTAGTCGATGAGCTCGGCCTTTTTGACCACGTCTGTATACCACTGTGCAAAATCTTCCTCCATGGAGGTGATCTGTTCTACCAGTTTTTTCTCTTTTGCCATGTTTTTCTCCGTCAGAATTGATATAGCAAAGCCGTGCCCGCCGCCGGGCCCGGGCCTTACGGGTAATAGTCCGAAACTCCTACTAGGGTAAGCTACTTACCGCTCTTTTGTCAAGGTTTCTTTCTGATGGGCAGGCAGACGGAAGCGGGGGCTGTCACAGTAAGCAATTCGTGCAAAAAGCTTAGTGCGGCAGCCCCCGCCTTCTGTGTACAGGATGATTTCCTGCTCTCGTCGGATTTCATCCTGTTTTTGAACTGACCGAGAGGCAGAAATATAGGATGATTTCCTGCTCTCACCGGTTTTCATCCTGTTTTTGAACTGACAGAGAAGCAGGAATATAGGATGATTTCCT
>DFKM01000140.1 GCA_002373555.1 Lachnospiraceae bacterium UBA3645 | reverse complement strand
GAGATCACTCCCGGGGCGCTTTTTTTATGTCTAAATATAACTCGGTAATAGCACTCGGTAGTAGCACAGATGATCAGAAAAACGCTCTCGGTAATAACTCGGTAGTTGCCCGTTTTCTGCTGCATAAAAGCGCCGGATATCGAATGATATAAGAAAACCCGCAATCCTTTATAGATCGCGGGCTGTGCGGAGAAGCCGGGATTTGAACCCGGGCTGCCATCACTGACACTACTCCCTTAGCAGGGGAATTCAAAATCGTTATTTTGCAACAGCTTCGACATTTGCGCTCGGTAGTGTTTCGGTAGTACTCTGTTTTCCTATAGCATCTACAGCCGCTTTTGTATCCTCCATATCTGGGTGAGCGTATCTGTCCAGCATCCTCGTCGTGGACCAGCGCATCACCTTCCTGATGGTCTGCGGTGCGATGTTCTTATCAACAGCCAGTGCGGTCGCTGTGGTGTGGCGGCACGAATACGGCGTCAGGCGGCGGCATTTGGCGGCCTCCAGCGCCGCATAGTAATCTTCCCTCCACTTATCCTCAGACGCGCCAAAAAGGCGTCCTGATGGCCGCGCATGGGCCTTCAGATCCTCCAGCAATGGGATGATCGTGGCGGCGATCGTGACCGGCGTCTGCTTCCTGACTTTCGTTTTCTTGCCGGCGCCGATGATCTGCCGGTTGTCCAGGTCGATCATGTCCACAGTCAGACCGAAACACTCGCCAGGCATCATCCCAGTGTAGATCATCAGCAGCGGGATGGCCGCGCGGAGGTCACCGGTTTCGTACAGTTTCCAGAGGTTCGCCTGCTCGACATCGTTGAACGGCTCGCGTTCCTGTTCTGTGAGCTCCGGAAGATGAATGAATGACGGCAGGTCCTTATTCGCATATCCGTCAGCGGCTGCCAGGCGGAAGAGGTTTGTCAGCACCGTGCGGCAGTCCTTCGCGGTGTAGTATGTTTTGCATGTGGATCCAACAGCGTCCCGCAGATCTGCAACCGTCAACTGATCAATCTGGGCTTCGTGTAGTTTGCTAAGTTTGTTCCATGCGATCGTGTACGCTGTCTGTTTTGAAGGCGAAAGCGCCATATATTCGTTTTTTTCGTAATTCTTCCAATAATACTGCAATGTCGGAGCTGCTTCCGGTTTCAGGATGCCGCCGGCCTTCAGTGTCGCACAGTAGGCCAGGGCGTCTTCCTTCTTCTTGAATCCGCCCTTCGTCTTCTTGATCGGTATCCTCTGCTTCTTGTTCTCCGGGTTTTCCGGATCATACGGCGGAAGATCACGATACCCGACGACGGACTGCGCTACCCAGTACCGGTGTACGCTGTCATAGTACGCGCAGCCGGTACCATTTCCCCTGGACTTCTGCCGGCGCTTCTTTTGCTCTGTGATCAGCTTCTTCCCGCACCAGGGGCAGAATGTCGGCGCTGGTACTATGTCCAAGTTGGCTTTGCACTTTGTACAAATCATGGGTCCGCCTCCCAGAACTCTTCGTTCCCGTTGATCGCGACAATGTCCAGCCAGATCACGCGGACGGATGTATATCTTGGCTGAAGGGTGCCCGTGATCGCCACGTGATCGCCAACCGCATAATGCAGATCCTCCGGGAAGCCGAAGAATCTTGCAATAAAGTAAGCATGGTCTGACCAGTATGGAAGAAAAGCAGCGGATCCGTCATCGTCTACGGCAATTTTTAATTCATGGTATCCATCCACATAATTGGTTTCTTCGATCGTTCCGGCGAACGTGTGCAGCTTGTTTATGTTGTAATTCACAGGTGCCGTCCGGTTTACCTCCTGCTGGAGATCCGCGAATGTTTCAGCGCATGCGGAGGACAGCAGCATGGCCAGGACGGAAAGGACGGCAAGAAAGCGTTTCATCCTCTTTTCCTCCTTCTGATGATCAGGTAAATAACGAGAAAAATGACGGCACCGGCAATGGTCGCCGCAACAGTGGCTGTTACGTGGAAAAAGTAGATGATCGCGGCCGCGGCAAGAATTGAAAGCAGGATCATTTTTCGCACCCTCCATATTCGTTATAATCCGGGTCATACATTTCGCCGCGCTCGATGTGTTCCAGCTCGTGCTGGTATGCTTTGCGCTGTCGCTCCAGGCTCTGGCGGGCATTCAGGACGACAAACGGCGTACCGTCATCGTCATGAAAGCAGAAGCCATAAACAGAAGTCGGCATGTCCTGCAGGATCGTGCGGATTTCGTCTTCATTCATGAAGCTCACCTCCGGCACCAAGTGTACAGGAGATGATGCTTGATTTTTTATTCATCTCTGTCACGCTCTCTCAGGATCCTGTCAACCATCTGGATCATGAGATCTACATCCTCGCTGGACATCTTCGCCTGACGGTCGAACAGAAGACCGAGGCGCGGATTCTGGTGGAGAGCTTCCAGGCGGCGCTGGTCGTCAAAAACTTCCTGGCCGTCCTCTGCGGTCAGTGCGGAGAAACGGACACCCAGCAGATCAGCAAGCTGATGGAGTTTATCGGTCCGCGGATATTTCTTGCCATTGCACCAGTCCGACGCCGTCGCGGAGGACACGCCGAGCGCCTGGCAGATATCCGCCTGGCTCGTGTTCGTTTTTTCCATGAAATACCGGAGGTTTCGAGCAAAGATTTCCTTAATAATATCCGACATGTTCATCCCTCCCTGGAACCTTAGTATAATCTATAAAAGCGAGAAAAACAAGCATCAGACAGAAAAATTTTCGTTTTATGCTTGACATCTCGTTTTAAGCGAGTATACTGTATTGTGTTCCAAGACAATTTCAGAGGAGGTGAACCACAATATGGAGCGTGAGTACCCGCCAAAGATCTCCCTGGCCGCTGCCAGGGTGAACGCCGAATTCCTTCAGGAGGTTGCCGCTGCGAAGCTGCACATTAATGTCGCAACGCTGCGGAGCTGGGAGAAGGGCAAAACGGCGCCCACCTACGAGAAATTCATGGAGATCTGCAAATTGTACCACTATCCTGCCGACTTTATTTTTTGCGGCAAACGCTCGCTTTAAGCGAAGAAAGGAGACCAAGCATGACCAGCGAGTACAAAAGTTATTACCTCGGAGATCTCCGGGCCATGATCAACAGCGTTGCCATTGAGACCATGATACAACCAATGCTCCCGGCAGACCCATTTGACCCGCCAGCGTCGCCAGATGCGACAACCCGGATGAACGATCGGCTTGCGCTGTTCAACGGCGGCATCCGCGCTATGGCGAAAGAGCTGATCGGTCGTCTGGAAGGAGATGAAAACACAGATGACACTTGACGATGTGAAGGCCATGGACAGCGATTTCATCTCCGCGTCGGTGGCCGCAAGCGTCCTGAAGATGGACACCGGACGCTTCATCCAGTACGCGAAAGACGGCCAGCTTCCGTTCCCGGTGTCAGTGATCGGGAGCCGGGTGAAAATCCCGCGGGAGGCGTTCCTCCGGCAGTACGGGGCGCTCGAGGAGGAAAACGAACGCACCGACAAGATCCTGCAGGAACTGCACCTCATGAATGCCGGCATTGGCGCTCTGGTCACGATGATCGGCGGGATCTTGAAACGGGTAGCGCCGGAAGAATACGCCCAGATGGGCATGGCAATCAGGGGAGAAGGGAGCGCGAAACAATGAGCGAGCAGTACAAAACGATCAAGACCACCATGGGGCACAAGATCCGGGTTCCCATGAGCGAGCAGGAGGTGTTCGAGCGGCAGCTGCTTGCGCTGATGATCACG
>DFKM01000052.1 GCA_002373555.1 Lachnospiraceae bacterium UBA3645 | reverse complement strand
ACGGCGGCATGGAGCATACCACGCTGCATCTGCTGTATTCCCGTTTCTGGCATAAATTCCTGTATGATCAGGGCGTGGTGCCGACTCCGGAGCCTTATCAGAAGAGGACCTCACACGGCATGATCCTCGGCTCGAACGGCGAGAAGATGAGCAAATCCCGCGGCAATGTCGTCAATCCGGACGATGTCGTCAATGATTTCGGCGCAGATACGCTGCGTACCTATGAGATGTTCATCGGCGCTTTCGAACTCGCGGCTGCATGGTCCGAGGACGGCGTCAAGGGCTGCCGTAAGTTCCTTGACAGAGTCTGGAAGCTGCAGGATATCGTGAAGGACGGCGATGCTTATACGCCCGCCGTAGAGACCAGGATCCATCAGACGATCAAGAAGGTCTCGAACGATTACGAAGAGATGAAGTACAACACCGGTATTGCTGCCATGATGACGCTGGTCAATGATTTCTACAAGGCCGGCAGCATCACGAAGGCGGATTATAAGGTGCTCCTTGTTCTGCTCAATCCTGTTGCGCCGCATATCACCGAAGAGCTCTGGGAGAGAATGGGATTTGCGGGAAGACTTTACAATGCGGCATGGCCGGAGTATGATGAAGAAAAGACGGTCGAGGCGATGATCGAAGTCGTTGTACAGATCAACGGCAAGGTCAGAGCAAAGATCATGGTTCCGAAGGACGTGGATAAGGATGCGGCGATTGCGGCCGGCAAGGAAGCCGTCGCGGAGAAGCTCACCGGAACGATCGTGAAGGAGATCTATGTGCCCGGACGTCTGGTAAACATCGTTCAGAAGTAAGAAGAATTCGGGCAGGGGGATCCTGCCGGGAAAGGAGATCTTATGACCATGACAAGAAAAGAAGTAATGCACAGAAACGGCATCATTGATATCGTAATGGGAAGCCTCATGATCGTGATGGGAGCTGTCTGCGGAGGCCTGGTCCTCGCAAGCGGAATCTCACTGCTGAAGAATAAATAAAAAAAGAAATCCGCCGGCTCCGAAAGGAACCGGCGGATCTTTTTTATTTCTTCTTGAAAACAGCATTGTATGCTTTCTGGTAATTGCCGTTCACGGCGGCGTCGTAATTTCCTTTGATCTTGGTGATATACCAGCCGTTGTCGTACTTTTTCATCTTCAGCGTCAGCGTCGTGCTCTTCATGCTCTTTGACTTGGAAGCTTTCTTGTAGTAGGAGCTGGCGTACTGATAGATCTTTTTCTGGACCGTTGCTTTTTCTGCTTTCGGGTTTTTCGAATACCACTTGACAGTCGCCTTGAAGGCTTCCTTAAAGACATTGCAGCCGTCGAAGTATTTCACCTTCACTTTGGCCGATCCGCTGGTGCCGCTTACCTTGATCTTGCCGAGCGTATACGTCATGTGCTTCTTGTTCATGTAGCGGACTGCTTTGCCGACAGGGTCGGCGATATATGTATATTTTACGGAAGAGGTCACATGTTTCCCGAGGCTTTTGGGCTTATAAGCTTTTACTGCCTTCATGAATTTCGTGACTCTGGCCTTGACCTGCTTCTTGTCGGATGTTTTATCCGCGCCATATGCGGTCACTGTGGAGAACAGCAGTACGAGGACTGCGGCAAACAGAAGGATGCGGGTGTATTTCTTCATAGGTCTCTTCTCCTTGGGGCTGAATTCTGCCATGGGGCGATATATCCATAGTTTATCATATACAGGGGATATTTCAAGAAGCAAAGTGACAGAATGAGACTGCGGCACTGATTTCTTCTTGTCGATACAGGGAAATATGGTATGATGGATACAACATTAGACGGAAACGAGGTTCGGGAACATGGCTGAAAATATTGCAAGACCCGGTGATTCCAACCGGATCGCCAGAGAATACATTGATTCACTGCTGGTGGAAACAAGATGGATCGGCAGCCGGACGGCGGATACGGCATTTTCGCTGTTCGGAAAGACCTTTGATACGCCGGTCATGACCGGAACCCTGTCGCATCTGGATACATTTGCCCGCCCCGGCGGCATGGTCGAACTGGCGGAAGGCGCCGCGGCTGCGGGTGCAGTCATGTGGATGGGCATGACGGAAGATGCAGAGGATGAGGCGATCGCGCGGACCGGCGCGTCTGTGATCGAGATCATCAAACCGTATAAGGACAGAGAACTGATCCGGCACCGGCTGGATATGGCTGCCGATCTGGGACATCTGGCAGCGGGGATCGATATCGATATGGTCTTTGACGCAGCCGGGGAAGCGCGCAATTTCCATGGCTATCCGTTAATGGAGATCACGGCCGATGAGCTCTACGATCTGTGTGAATACAGCCGGATCCCCTTTATCGTAAAAGGGATTCTGAGCGAACAGGACGCACTGACGGCTGCGGCATGCGGTGCCGCCGGCCTGATGGTTTCACATCACGGCGGAACGACGGAATATGCGATTCCGCCCATGTACGCGCTGGAACTGATCGGGGAGAATGAAGATTTTCAGAATCATCCTGTACCGCTGTTTGTGGATTGTGAGATCAAAAGCGGGAGCGATGTATTCAAGGCGATCGCCTGCGGCGCCTGCGGGGCAGGGATCGGAAGACCGCTGATCGCCGCGATTAAGGAAAACGGCGCGGAAGGCGTGGCGGCGTATATCCGGAGGGCGACGGGAGAACTGAAGAAGATGATGATCTCGACGGGCTGCGGAAGTCTTGCAGAGATTGATGACAGCCTGCTGTATATCAGATAAGGAAATAGAAGCAGATCATGAAAAAGCGGCACGGATATTTGTTCCGTGCCGCTTCTCAGTAATCTGCCGGTTGTATGTTCCGGGAAATGATTTTATTTCCATTTGATCGTATAATAACCGGTGCCGCCCTTGTAACTTTCGACCTTCAGATAATAGGTGCCTTTCTTCAGCTTGGAACCCAATCCGATCGTCGAAGGCTTATAAGAAATCTCCCGTCCGCCGTCATAGATTGTTCCACCGCCGGTGTCGTACGATGCATAGAGCGTATATTTCAGACCGCCGGTATAGGAACCGGAACCGCAGAGTGCTGTTTTGAAATTCAGCGTCACTTTCTGATTCTTATTCAGCTTGAATTTATACCAATGTGCTTTTTTGGAATTGGTGATCAGCAGGCCCTTCACGGTCTTCTTCTTTTTCAGCGTGACGGCTTTGGATTTCTTCTTGCCGTATTTGGATTCCTTGATCTTTTTAAAGGAAGCCTTGACGCCGTAGATGGGTGTCGAAGTCTTTACTGTGAAGGTATAGGTACCCTTTTTGACGCCCACGTAGATGATATTGCCGGACGAATTAAAGGAGACAAAATCTGAGAAGCCTTTTGTCTTTGCATATACGGTTGTCGGATAGGTGGCACGGCTGATATCACCGAGGGCAAGCTTCAGATAACCGGTGGAAGGAACTGTGATCTTGAATGTGCTGGTCGTATTGTTCCCTGTATGACCGCAGGCATAGACCGTATTGTTGGTCGGGACCGTCTTTCCTGCTGCTGTGGAAACAACAGAGAAGATGAACCATGAAGATGATCCGTATTTTGGATAGACCTGGAATTCCAGTCTGTAGGTGCCCGCCGTGCAGGCATAATATCTGGACGTGACTCCTTCGGCACCGTTAAAAGAGGTATAGTTCATATAGGCCGTTTCCGCACCTTTATACAGATAGG
>DFKM01000193.1 GCA_002373555.1 Lachnospiraceae bacterium UBA3645 | reverse complement strand
CCGATGATCGCATTCATCGGCGTACGGATCTCATGGCTCATGCTCGAAAGGAACGTCGTCTTCGCTTTATTGGCCTGTTCCGCCTCTGCAAGCGCTTCACTCAGGACCTTCTCCCGGGCCAGCGTTTCGCGCATTTCCGTATCAATGATCGTCAGACCCAGCCCGATCTCATTCACAGTTCGCTCCTGCGGGTCATTGCTCCTGCCAAGAGCATCTGCGATCCGGATCATTTCATAGTATTCATTCCCGTCCCGCTGTACCAGATACCGGTAGGCAAGGATCTCTTCTTTTTCCAGTCTCTTCCGGATACTCTCAGGATTGACAAAATCCAGGAATCCGTCCCGGAACTGCTCTGCCACAAATCTTTCGGCATAACGGATGAAGGATTCCTGATAAGGGAAATATTCACCTTCCTTGAACTGTTCTTTATCATTCGGATCCGCCCGGTAACAGACGGCGACATCTTCCGCCAGATCCACATGATAGACACTGCGGTAATCTGTTGCCATGGCGGTGATCATCTTATCCAGCTGCGTACGGTGCTTTTCTTCATCCAGAAGCTTCTGCTGCAGCATAAGACGCTGCTCCATCTCTTCCTGTTTGACTTTGTTCGCCGCTTCGGCAGTCTCCTGCTCCAGCCGCAGCTGCGCATTTCTCCGGCTCTGGCTGATAATGAACAGGAACATGGCCAGCAGTGCGATGATCGTCAGAATTGACTGAATAATGCTCTTGATGATGATGCCGCCGGAGATCGAACTGATCTGGTCGCTGATCACGCTTTCCCGGATCAGATACGTCAGCTGCCAGTCTGTCCCTCTCACGGGAATGTAACTCAAAGTCTCGCGGATCCCGTTATAAATAAAGGAGACCTCTCCGCGGGCATCATTCTGAAAATCGTTCTTAAACTCTTCATACGAATACCCGTCTTCGAATACAGCATTCTGCATGGCTACCAAAAGGTTATCCTCCACGGCAAGTCCGCCGAGGATCGTATTGGTGAGGGCGATACCGTCTTTGGTATAGAGATTGCAGAAGGTAGAGGCGCCCCTGTCGGAATTCATGGATACCCCCTGCAGCATTTCCTGCATGTCGATCTCCATGAAACAGACCTTCAGTACTGTTTCATCGATGTGAATATCGACCGGTGCGGCAACCACGACTTTCTTCTCTTCCGACTGGAGATTCAGGATCGAGATCTCTGCCGCATCCAGGGAGGTATAGTCAAAAGCGTAATCGCTGATATTCTGCAATGTGCCGTTCGCAGTATAAATCAGTCCGTCTGCGTCGACGAACGCGAACTTATCCACGTTGTAGAGCTGCCTCATCTTTGCCTGATACTCCTGCAGGGAGCTGATATCCGTCAGATCATTTTCATCCAGGAGATCGACCGCGGTCTGAAGATCTCTGATCTTATTCTGCAGATTGCTTTCGACGACCTGCTCCCGGCGTCCGGCCAGCTCATCCAGATACAGGAGGCTGACCGCCCGGACGGCTCTTTCCGTATCTGTTCTTCCGCTCCGTCCCATCCAGACTGTGCCCATGATCAGGATAGCAAAAACAATGATCGTGCCGATAATCGCCACGTTGGTTATATTACGCTGATTTGCCTGACTGTTCTTTTTCATTTTGCTTCCCCGGATTCGAACTGATAGATGCTGTCTGCAGAAACAGCAGCAATGATTTACCTTTATTAGCATACCACAAAAAGCGTTTTTTGCACACGAATTTCATCAATTATCGCATAATTCCAGAGAATACTTCAAAATACATAACAAACGGCAGAACAGACGATCTTCCAGGTCTGTTCTGCCGCAGGATCACGGTCTTATATTCTTTTGTTCTGCGATCCTTATCCCTCTCCGCTCCGGATCTTTGCGATCAGCTCTTCATTCGCCCGTTCAACATTGAGCCGTGTCAGCAGGATCGTGATCAGCAGGTTAAAGATCATCGGCAACCAGAGATACATAATGTGGAGCATGTTCATCGTCGAGGCGGACTGTTCCGCAGCGCCGCCGACATATCCGCTCAGGGCCAGCAGCCAGCCGGCGATCGCCGTGCCGAGGCCGCCGCCCACCTTGGTTCCGAAAGAGGTGCAGGAATACATCGTACCGTCTACCCGTTTGCCTTTTGTCAAGAAGGTATATTCCGACGTCGTGGCGATCAGCGCATTCATATCTCCCTGCAGCGGGCTCATGCCGAGCGCTGCGATTGCCGTGCATGCCAGCATCAGCGGAACGCTTCCCATATAGCCGGCAACCACGACGCCCAGACGTCCGATGGTTCCCAGTGTATAACCGTAAATATTCAGCTTATACATTCCATGAAATTTCAGTACGAGGGTCGGTGTCAGCAGAAGGCCGATGATCATCGGAATATTGATCGCCCACGAGAAAACGCCGAGCAGATTGGCATTTTTCAGGACATATGTCATGAAATAAATTCCCATGTTCAGCGTCGCGGAATAGATCTGCATCAGAAGGTATGCACCGCAGATCATCAGGAAATATTTGTTGTGCGCCAGCAGTTTAAAGGCATCGATCAGATTGTATTTCTCCTCCGCCGGCGCCTCTTTTTCAGCAGACACTTCCCCCTCGGCCAGTTCCTCCGGCGTAAGCTCCCTGACGGACATGACAGAGATCGTATTGGATAGCACGCCGACGATCGCATAAATGATCGCGACTGTACGCCAGGCTGCGGCACCGCCGCCGAAATGCGCCACCATACCGACCGTGATCGTCTGGATCAGCATGCTGGTGCCAAATGCGAACATGAAACGGATCGAGCCCATTTCCACACGCTCATGATTGTTTTTCGTGATCAATGCCGTCAGTGCGGAGTACGCGATATTATTCGCCGTATAGAAGCCGGCGTTGAGCAGGGTATAGGCGATAAAGAACCATGCATACTGCGCAAATGCACCGATCCCGGCCGGAATGCAGAAGATGGCGACAAGACAGACGGCACAGCCGAAATACCCGTAGAACATCCATGGTCTTGCCTTTCCCATCCGGCTGTGCGTCTTATCGATCAGCGATCCGAAAAAGATATCGCTTACACCGTCAAACAGCTTTGATACGGCGATCAGCGTTCCGACGACGCCGGCATTCATTCCGACGGTATCCGTCAGGAAGATCATGACGAA
>DFKM01000194.1 GCA_002373555.1 Lachnospiraceae bacterium UBA3645 | reverse complement strand
CCTTCGGCTGCGGCCTGGACGCCGTGACGACAGACCAGGTGAATGAGATCCTGACCGGTTCCGGCAAGATCTACACGGTCCTGAAAATCGATGAAGTGAATAATCTGGGCGCTGCCAGGATCCGGATCCGTTCCCTGATTTCCGCCCTGCGCATCCGCAATGAGCATCCGCATCTGCGCCGTATCGTGTCTTCCGCTTATCACAGAGCGGTCTACACGAAGGAAATGCAGAAGAAGAAATATACGATCCTCTGCCCGCAGATGTCGCCGATCCATTTCGAGCTGCTGCAGCCGGTCTTCAATAAATACGGCTACAATGTCGTGGTGCTGCCGAATGACAACAAGCGCGCCATTGACACCGGCCTGAAATATGTCAATAACGATGCCTGCTTCCCTTCGATGATCGTTGTCGGACAGATCATGGACGCGATCCTGTCGGGGAATTACGATACAAACCGCCTGGCTGTCATCATGAGCCAGACGGGCGGCGGCTGCCGTGCATCAAACTATGTGGGATTTATCCGACGTGCGCTGGAAAAGAAGGGACTGGGCCATATCCCGGTCATCTCCTTCAACATGAACGGCATGGAGACGAACCCCGGCTTCAAGCTGAAGCCCGGCATGGTGATGCGGGGCCTGCAGGCGGCGATCTACGGCGACCTGCTGATGCGCATGGTGTATCACACCAGACCGTACGAGGCGGAGCCCGGCTCGGTCAATGCGCTGCATGAGAAATGGAAGCTGAAGCTGATCCGCGATCTGACCAACGACGGCATGGGAATGGGCATCTACCGCAAGAACCTGCGTGATATGGTCACTGATTTTGACCGGATTCCGTTAAAGGAAGATGTGAAGAAGCCCCGCGTAGGAATTGTAGGCGAGATCCTCGTCAAGTTCCTGCCGCTGGCAAATAATCACTTGGTCGATCTGCTGGAGGCGGAAGGCGCGGAAGCGGTCGTTCCGGATCTCCTGGATTTCCTGAACTACTGCTTCTACAATTCGTCCTACAAGGCCGAATTCCTGGGCGGAAAGAAATCGACCGCGTGGCTTTCCATGCGGGGCGTGGATTTCCTGAACTGGATGCGGAAGGAAGCGGTGCGCGCACTGTCGGAGAGCCGGAGGTTCGATCCGCCGGCCGACATCCGGAAGCTGGCCGAATTTGCGAAGCCGTTCGTGTCGATCGGCAACCAGTCCGGCGAAGGATGGTTCCTGACCGGCGAAATGATCGAGCTGATCCATGCGGGCGTGCCGAATATCATCTGTACACAGCCGTTCGCGTGTCTGCCGAATCATGTGGTCGGCAAGGGCGTGATCAAGACGCTGCGGGCGCATTTCCCGGATGCGAATATCATCGCGGTGGACTATGATCCCGGCGCGAGTGAAGTCAACCAGCTGAACCGGATCAAGCTGATGCTGTCAACGGCGCAGAAGAATCTGGCGAAGCAGCTGGCGGGAGAAAACGGCACCGCACCGGTGACCGCATAACCCACGGGGACAGGCACCGCGGGTTACCGGACCGGCGGCCGCGAAAGGATTGCTGAAAAAAGAGATAAGAAAGAGGCGTGCCGCTGCACGCCTCTTTTTGTTCACTTCTGTTTTGTAACCCATGAAACCTACCCCCATGGGCTGTTTTAACCCACGGTGCCTGTCCCCATGGGCTCCTTCTCCTTTACCAATCAAATCCGATCGCCTTCATGGAGATGCCGTATTTTTTCAGGTCCTTGATGCTCTTAAACCAGTCATCCCAGGCTTCGAACGCCCAATCCGTACGGAAATTCAGGGTTTCATTCTCATCGGGATAGCTGCCCGGATCCGCCTCTTCGTACTTCATCTCATCTGTTCCAGATTCATCCGTCCCAAGATAGCCGTATTTTGTAATGTGCACGGGATATTCATCATCCGCGTCGAATTGTGAGAGGATCACCCCTTCATAACGGTAATCGAAGGGCTCATCATTGTTACTGTACCGATAGCTCACAGTCCCTTTTTTCACCTTGGCTTCTCCGCTGATCAGATCAATCGTCATTTCTACACGGTCTCTGTCATAGGGATATTCCGGCGCATAACTGTATGTAAAGGTCATCATTTTATTCTTCTTTGATGCGCCGACCGCGTAATCATAGGATTTACCGGTGCCTTCATCATAGGTCGCTTTCTCCAGTGTGATCAGGCCGGTCTCCTTGTCCTTCTTTCCCTTCTTCAGCACATAATCCCGCAGGATCCTGGCACGGTTGACGGTCTTCGTTTCTACGATCACGGTACATTTCAGTTTCTTGCTGCCGGCTTTCGCAGTAATCGTCGCTTTGCCGATCTTTTTCGCCTTGACCAGGCCCTTCTTTGTAACAGCCGCCACGCTCTTTTTATTCGAGCTCCACTTCACCCTGTTCGCTTTGATGCCCGTGACTTTCAGCTGTACAGTGTCTTTCTTTGCCAGATAAACCTTTGTTTTGTTGAGTTTCAGTTTTTTCGCCTGCACAGTCATACCGCCCAGCAGCAGCAGAACTGCCAGCAGAAGAACGCTCCAGAATACAAAGATCCCAGGCTTTTTCCCCATTTGTCTCATATTGGCACACCTCCTTCTCTCATGTGCAAATGATGCTGCTTGATGCAGCAGATGATCCTCCCCCTTTCGATTTCAGATTAACATATATGACACTTTCTGTCAATTATTTGCTGTTTTTTTAACAATTCTATGGCATCAAAAAAGGAAGCCTGCTTCGGCTTCCTCCTGAATATCCTGTATTATGACGCTGCTGTTGTTTCTTCCGCTCCGGTCTCACTGGTGCCGGGTTTTGCCGGCGGATCACCGGCCGGCTTTCCGTTTCCGTCCGGCTTTTCCGGCGGAGTGCCGCCGTTTCCGGGACCGCCTCCCACGTCACCATCGGGTTTTTCGGGCGGCGTTCCCATATTGCTGCCGTCAGATCCGGGCGCACCGTCGGGCGGGTTTCCCATTTCGCCGCCTTCGCCGGGGGCGCCTTCAGGCGGCGTTCCCATTTCTCCGTTCACGGAGCCTGCGGTCACGGTCGCTTCAATGGCTTCACCAGTGCTTGCGGTGCCTTCGGTATAGGCCTCGCCGTTGACATAGAGTGTGTGGCCGTTCAGGACGATCGCATCCTCATCGCAGGTGAGGGATGTGATATAGGAATCCGCTGTCAGCGTCCATGTTGCATCCGCATCGAGTTCCACATAAACTTCGCCTGCCTGACCGTCTGTATTGACCGCGCCGTTGAAGACCGAATCATTTTTAAGATAAAGATTCAGATGGGAGACTTCGTCAACGATCATATCCTCATTGATTTCCTGTGCATCCGCTGTCAGCGTGACCTGGCCGCCGTTACTCCCTTCATTGCCCCAGCCGGCGGCTTCCGCTCTTAGGAATACGCCGTCTGCATCTTCGTTGATGATTTCCGCGCCGGAAAGCGCGATCTCGGTGACAGTATTGTTCACGAAGAAAATGTCGCCGTTTTTATTGGTCAGGGTGCCGCCGTTCATGGTGAAGGAGGAAAGACCTTCGGCTGCATCGCCGGACATGGACTGGTAGATCATGACGGCCTGATAGGTGTCGGATTTATCGGAATTCTTGGTGTTGTTGTCTGCCGTGAGGGTGACATTGTTGAGCATGACCGAGTTCTTGCCTTCCACGACAACGCCCTGGGACGCAGTGGAAATCATTTCGGCATCATTGACTGTGATGTCTGCTGTTGAATAGATCACGGGGGAGCCGGTTCCGTCTGTCACATATTGTCCGCCGGTGACGGTGACCGTGCCGCCGCCTCTGTCGGAGCGGATGGCTGC
>DFKM01000195.1 GCA_002373555.1 Lachnospiraceae bacterium UBA3645 | reverse complement strand
TTAATCCTTTTTTAGTTGCTTGTAATATATTTATTTCATCAATTTCATCTTGATAAATTATTCCAATACCATAACTAATTGCTTCATTAATTATTAAATCATATAATTTTTCTCTTTTAGCTTCAGAAACTTTTTTTGAATCGTTTATTCCTTCTATCATAGCGTCTTGAGGTAAAATAACAGAGGCAACTACAACTGGCCCTGCTAGTGGTCCTCTGCCTGCCTCATCGATTCCGGCGATATGGCCGCGGTCATGATACTGCTTCTCAAATGACCGCATCTCCTCCAGCCGCTTTATTTCCTCTTCGATTGTTCGCTTTGCCATCAGATCTCCTCCGGCTTTTCAAAGCTGATCCTGCCGAATCTGCCGCTGCGGAGATCCTCCAGGAAGAGCCTGGCAGCCTTATCGGTATCCGGTTCGCCGCCTTTCTTCAGACATTTGCGGATCTGCGCGATTTCCGCAAGCGTTTCCTCGTTTCCTCTGTCCGGTGTCAGTCCCTCGTATCTGGACGGCAGCGCGTCCGGATAGGCTGCTTTCAGATAACCGATCCCCCGCAGCGCCAGTTCATACTGCGAGAGGATCTCATCATTGATCGTGCCGATGAGCGCGAGCTTCACGCCGACTTCCGGATCCTCGAACTTCGGCCAGAGGATCCCGGGCGTGTCCAGAAGCTCTACCTTGTCATTCAGCCGGATCCACTGATTGCCCCTGGTGACGCCCGGCTTATTGCCGGTCTTCGCAGCGGATCTCTTCGCGAATGAATTGATGAACGTGGATTTGCCGACATTCGGAATACCGGTCACCATGGCCCGGACCGGCCGGTTCTTAATACCGCGTTTCCTGTCTCTTTCGAACTTTTCCTTACAGACCTCCAGGATGGTATTCCGGATCTGCTTCATGCCGTCCGTTTTTCTGGAGTCCAGAAGGATGCAGGCGATCCCCTGCTTCCTGTAATATTCCTGCCAGGCCGCACTGACCACAGGATCGGCCAGATCCGCCTTGTTCAGAAGGATCAGCCGGAACTTTCCGTTTCCCATCTTATCGATATCGGGGTTTCTGCCGGATGCGGGCATCCTGGCGTCCGTCAGCTCGATGATCAGATCGATGAGCTTCAGGCTCTCTTCCATTGCCCTTCTGGCTTTCGTCATATGCCCCGGGTACCATTGTATATCCATAAAAACCTCTTATTTCACAGGCGAAAGCCGGTCAAGCGGTGCGTACCGGAACCAGACAACGCCTTCGATATCCTCTTCCTGTATATTGCCGATATGCGCGAACCGGCTGTCTTCGCTGCTGTTGACATTATCGCCCAGCACGAAATATTCATCGCTTCCAAGTTCGATCTCATTTTCCGCCAGGCCAGCGATTGCGATCGCACCGGATCCCGTGTCCGTATACGGCGTACCGTCAACAAGGATCGCCCCGTCACGGATCACGACCGTCTCGCCGGGCAGACCGACGATCCGCCGGATCATTCTTCTTGTTTCATCCCCGTCCGGCGAAAAGACAATGATGTCGTTCCGGTCCGGCGCGATCAACGACGGCTTGATCCTGCTCATAAGTACTTTATCACCGCCGGTCAGTGTCGGCTCCATGGACCGACCGGTCACCCGCACGGTATTAAAGATCTGGCTGACAAGGATGACTGCCGCAGCGATGACGACAAGAATATCCACGCCCCATTTCACGATCGTGCGGATCGGATGCTTATCTGTATTTTCCCGATAGAAACTGATGCCTGCCAAAACAACCTCCCGTAAGAAGCCTTAGTAAGGAAAAAAGGGACCCGCATGATCGGAGTCCCTTTCTTCTGTCATCAAATTCAGCGAACTTTTTCTCTGACCTTTGCGGCCTTGCCGACACGGTCTCTGAGGTAGTTGAGCTTCGCACGTCTTACTTTACCGCGGCGGACAACTTCGATCTTCTCGATACGGGGAGAATGAAGCGGCCATGTTCTCTCAACGCCGATACCGCTGGAAAGCTTGCGGACTGTGAAAGTCTCTCTGGCGCCGCCGTTCTGTCTCTTCAGAACAGTGCCCTCGAAAACCTGAACACGCTCACGGTTGCCTTCACGGATGATCGCGTAAACCTTTACGGTATCACCGACACGGAAATCACATACGGATTCCTTCAGCTGTGCATCTTCGATCTTTTTGATGATCTCGTTCATTTGATTCCTCCTAATTATCTGGGCGTTCATAATACCGAATGTATAAGAGGACCGTCCGTAATCATATGCCTTAATAACTTAGCACAAAACGAGACCGTATGCAAGCGGAATTTCAGGAAATTTTTCAGGTTCTGATCAGGCTCTCCAGTGTTTCGTACAGCGAATCCGGCTGGACCGGTTTGGAGAGATGGGCATTCAGACCGGCCTGCAGGCTTCTCTGAACATCTTCATCAAAAGCATTGGCTGTCAGTGCGATGATCGGGATGGTCTTCGCATCTTCCCGGTCCATGGCACGAATGGTCTTCGTCGCCGTCAGTCCGTCCATTTCCGGCATCCGCATAT
>DFKM01000203.1 GCA_002373555.1 Lachnospiraceae bacterium UBA3645 | reverse complement strand
ACAATGCCATGGATTTCGATGATCTGCTGCTGAAGACCGTTGAGCTTTTTGAGTACAACGAAGATGTTCTTTCCTACTATCAGGACAGATTCCGTTATATTCATGTGGACGAGTACCAGGATACGAATGCCGTTCAGTTCAGGCTGGTGTCGATGCTCGCGAAAAAGCACAGAAATCTGTGCGTCGTCGGTGACGATGATCAGTCGATCTACAAATTCCGCGGCGCGGATATCCGCAATATCCTGGATTTCGAGAAGACCTTCCCGGATGCGGTCGTGATCCGGCTCGAACAGAACTATCGTTCCACCAAGAATATCCTCGGCGTAGCCAATGAAGTCATCCGCAATAATCAGGGGCGGAAGGACAAGACGCTCTGGACGAAGAACGATGCCGGCCCCCAGGTCGAGTTTTATGAATACGAATCTGCGTATGACGAAGCGGACGGCGTGATCCGGGACATCATCCAGAACAAGGAGAAGTATCCTTACGGATCCTGTGCCGTGCTGTACCGTACCAATGCCCAGTCCCGTATTTTCGAAGAAAAATGCGTAGCCTACAATGTGCCCTACAGAATGGTCGGCGGCGTGAATTTCTATCAGAGAAAAGAGATCAAGGATCTGATTTCCTATCTGAAGACCATCGAGAACGGACGGGATGATCTGGCGGTTCTCCGCATCATCAATGTGCCCAGACGCGGGATCGGCAATGTGACGCTTGCCCGACTGGAATCGATCGCGGCGGAAGCCGGCATGTCTTTGTATGATGTCATTCAGGAGGAATCCCTTCTTTCCGGCATCGGACGCGCAGCCGGAAAGATCACGGAATTCGGAAAACAGCTTGCCGCATTCCGGCAGCTTGCCGCCTGCATTACCGTAAAGGATCTTCTGGAGAAGGTGCTGGACGAGACCGGCTACAAGGCCGAACTGATCGCGGAAGATACCGTGGAATCCAAAGCCAGGATCGAGAATATCGAAGAACTGATCAGCAAGGCTGCAGAGTTCGGTGATGAACCGGATGATCCGGAAGCGCTTGGGAGATTCCTGGAGGAAGTCGCGCTTGTTGCGGATGTCGACAGCCTGAACAACGATGATGACAGAGTGGTCCTGATGACCCTGCACGCTGCGAAAGGCCTGGAGTTCCCGAAGGTCTACATGGCAGGCATGGAAGAAGGGCTGTTCCCCGGAAGGATGGCAATGTTCTCCGGCGATGAGGATATCGAGGAAGAACGCAGGCTCTGTTATGTCGGCATGACGAGGGCGAAGGAGTCGCTGGCGCTCACAGCCGCACATTCCAGAATGCTGAACGGCGAAACGACTTACCCGAAGACTTCCCGGTTCGTAAACGAGATCCCTTCCAATATGCTCCGCAAGAAGATCCGCACAGCGGCTGCAAAATCCATGAAGCAGGCCGCTTACAAGGATGTGGATTCCATCAACGGAAGCTACCGGCCGAAAGCCAGGATCCTGGGGACGAATGCATCCGCCAATTACAGAGTTGGCAGGGATTTCACGACAGAACGAGCGGATTCGCTGGATTATGCCGTCGGCGACAGAGTCCGGCATATCAAGTTCGGCGAGGGAACGGTGCAGAAGATCGAAGAAGGAAAGAAGGATTTTGAGGTGACGGTGAATTTTGACCGCGTCGGCGTCAAGAATCTTTTCGCTTCCTTTGCCAAGCTGAAGAAGGTTTGAGATAAAGACAAAAAATATATAGTACAATAAGAAAAAGTGTGCTATAATACTGACAACTGTAAAAATTGCTCCGTCAGAAAGGGGAATCGATATGAGTGACAGCTTCGTAAAAGTCCAGACTGTAGCGAAAGAAAAGAAGAGCCTGATCGTCAAGATCCTGATCGCGATCTGTGTCATTGCGGTCGTTGCCGCAGCCTGCTACTTCATCTATCAGTATTTCTTCAAGGATGAACTCGAGGAAATCGAAGACGATATGATCTTTGATGATGAAGAAGATCTTGAGGACTTCTTTGAAGATGAGGATGAACCCGCGGAAGAGGAGTAATGGCAATTGATTTCGGCATTTATTACCAGGCTGTCGTCAGACAGCCTTTTTTACTGTAATGGATGGAGCAGAATATGAAAAAAGGCAGTGAGATACAGGGAACGATCGAAAAGATCCTGTTTCCGAATAAAGGTGTGATGTACGTTGATGACACGCAGGTGCGCGTGAAGAATGCGATACCGGGACAGAAAATCAGTGCAGTCGTAAAAAAGAAACGCGGATCACATTATGATGCACAGCTGATCGAAGTGCTGGAACGCTCCGGGATCGAAGATGCAGCGGAGACATGTCCGCATGCCGGCGTCTGCGGCGGCTGTCTGTATTCCGGCGTCCGGTATGAGGAGGAACAGAGGATCAAGGAACAGCAGGTACGCGAACTTCTCGAATCCGTCATGCCGGAAGGAAAAGCGCTGCCGATGCTGCCTCTTGCCGGCAGCCCGGTCCGCCTGGGATATCGCAATAAGATGGAATTCTCCTTCGGTGATGAGATCAAAGGCGGTCCGCTGACGCTCGGACTGCATAAAAGAGGGAGCTTCTATGATATTCTGACGGTCGACCGGTGCATGATCGCGGACAGGGATTTCAATCTGATCCTCCGGGCGGTGCTGGACTATATGACCGAAGCCAGGATACCCTTCTATAAGAAAATGGAGAAGACCGGTATTCTCCGGCACCTGTTGGTCCGGAAAACGTATTTTACGCAGGAGATTCTCGTGGATCTGGTGACGGCTTCCGGTTATGAACCGGAGGATTCGTTCGTTCAGTTGCTGCTGGATCTGCCGCTTTCCGGAAAGCTTGCCGGCATACTGCATACAACGAATGACAGCATAGCGGATATCGTTGCCGATCAGGGGACTGCCGTGCTGTACGGTCAGCCGTTCATCACGGAAAAACTCCTGGGACTGGAATTCAAGATCACGCCGTTTTCCTTCTTCCAGACGAATTCCGCAGGTGCGGAAACACTGTATTCGATCGTTCGTGAATTTGTTGGAAATACGGAAGGCAAAGTGATCTATGATCTGTATTCCGGAACCGGTACGATCGCGCAGATCCTGGCGCCGGTGGCAGAGAAAGTGATCGGCGTGGAGATCGTTCCGGAGGCGGTTGAAGCTGCAAGAGAGAATGCCGGAATGAATGCGCTTGAAAACTGCGAATTCATCTGCGGAGATGTTCTGAAAGTCCTGGACGATCTGACAGCGGCACCGGATATCCTGATCCTGGATCCGCCGCGCGACGGTATCCATCCGAAGGCACTTCCGAAGCTGCTGGGCTATCATGCCGGCAGGATCATCTATATCAGCTGTAAGCCGACGAGCCTGCAGCGGGATCTGCCTGCGTTCCTGGCGTCCGGGTATGAGGTGGAGAAGGTGAAATGCGTGGATATGTTTCCGGGCACCGGCAACGTCGAGACGGTAGTACTTCTTTCCCACAAAGATCCGGACAGTCATATCCACGTAAAAGTGGAGTTTGGCGAGGGAAAAGGCAAGGTGCCGCTTG
>DFKM01000042.1 GCA_002373555.1 Lachnospiraceae bacterium UBA3645 | reverse complement strand
CCTTGACTGCCGATATAGTGTTCGCGGCGGCACAGCCCGTGTCGTTGTGGCAGTGTATGCCCAGCGGTATCTTCACGGCTTTTCTCGCTTCTTTTGTCATCTTCGAGATCTCGTCCGGGAAACAGCCCCCGTTCGTATCGCAGAGAACTACGGTAGATGCGCCGGCTTTCTCCGCTGTTTTAAGAACGTCCAGTGCGTAGGCGGGATTAGCCTTGTAGCCGTCGAAGAAATGCTCCGCGTCGAAAAAGACCGTCCTGCCCTTTGAGCAGAGGTAGGAGATCGAGTCCCGTATCATTTTCAGATTGTTTTCAAGCGTCGTGCCGAGTATGCAGTCAACGTGGAGATCCCACGCCTTGCCGAATATCACAATATACTTCGCTCCGCATTCAAGAAGCGCGGCTATGCCCTCATCGTCCTTCGGGTCGGTGTCCTTGCGCACGGTAGAGCCGAATGCGCAGATCTTCGAGGTCACGAGCGGTTCTTTTACTGCACGTTTGAGAAGCTCCATGTCGCTCGGATTGGAGTAGGGGTTCCCCGCTTCTATATAGTCGATGCCGATCTTGTCCAGCACATTTATTATCATCAGCTTGTCACCGGCTGAAAAGCTGATGCCCTCGCCCTGTGTACCGTCACGAAGCGTCGAATCAAGTATCTCTGTCTTTTTCATAAAAATCAACCCCCGATACTGTTATAGTAACATATATCGGGGGATTTGTCAAATAGCAATTATTTAATGGAATCAATTATCTTGCGCAGTGAGCTTTCGTCCAGCATTCCGGCTTGGTTGTAAACTATCTCGCCGTCTGCGTTTATGGCGATCGTAACCGGAATTGCGCCTGTTCCGTAGGCTTCGTAGGCGCTGTTGTCCCAGTCGTAGAACACCGGGAACGTGTATTTTCCGTCCTTGATGAACTTCTTCACGTCATTCAGCTTCTGCTTGCTTTCCTTGTCGATCATCATGAACTGCACCCGGCTGCCGCACTCCTTGTAGAGCTTCTCGAAATGGGGCAGTTCGTTCCGGCAGGGCGGACACCATGAAGCCCAGATGTTGATGATGACGGGCTTACCGGAATAGTCGGAGAAGTGCTTCATATAGCTGTGCTCGTCGTAAACGGTGAAGTCCTTCGCGCGGTCACCGCCCGGAAGCGCAAGTATCACGGTTACTGCGATCATTGTCACGGTGAGTATTGCTGCAAGTACTATTCCTGCTCTCATCGGCAGGTCCTCCTTTACAAATATGAAAAGATTCCGGACTTACTAAAGATATTATATGTTATCCGACGTGAAAAGTCAATAATTTATTTCAATTATGACCGTTGTGTGACAATTGTGAAAAGTGTGTCAAAATTAGCACTCTCCTCTTGACAGTGCTAAAAATTTGTGCTATACTGTGTACAGAACAAAGGAAAGGGGCAGAAAAGAATAAAAGCCCGCCGAAGTTCACATAATAATAAACATAATTTGAAAGGGGTTATGACCTATGTTAGTACCGGATATGTTCAGAAGAAATGTGTTTGATGACTTTTTCGATTTCCCGTCGATGCCTCGTCAGCAGCAGGCGATCTCCGTTATGAAGACCGACGTAAGAGAGCATGAGAACGGCTACGAGCTGGACGTTGACCTCCCCGGAATAAAGAAAGAGAACGTCAAGGTAAAGCTTGAGGACGGATATCTCACGATAAGCGCTTCTACTGCGCAGAACGACGACGAAAAGGACAAGAAGGGCAACTATATCCGCCGCGAGCGTTTCAGCGGTTCTTACAGCAGAAGCTTCTATGTCGGCGAAGAGATCACGCAGGAAGACATCAAGGCAAAATTTGCGGACGGCATCCTGACGATCCTGGTTCCCAAGAAAGAGAAACAGCAGGAAGTCGAGCAGAAGAAATACATCGCAATCGAAGGCTGATCATAAAAGCGGTCCTGCAGGGCCGCTGCTCATACAGGGTTCGGGCCCGGGCAGAAATGCCCGGGCTTTTTTGATGCAGAGAAATTACTTTGTCTGCAAAGATTGACATATAGGAAAAGGAATGTTATCTTGTATATACATTGGATATACGATTGACATCTGCATTCTGGAGGTGATCATTTTGATAGCACAGATTACAAAATGGGGGAACAGTCAGGGGATACGTCTGACAAGAAAGGCCCTGGAAGAAGCAGGAATGAAACCTGATGAGAAAGTAATCATGCTGGTGGAGCATGGAAAGATCACGCTGATGAAAAGCAGCCGGCACAGAACACTGGAAGAGCGGGCTGCGGAATATGACGGCAAACTCGGCCCGTACACGGAGTTTGACTGGGGAGAGCCTGTCGGACGGGAGATCCTGTAGCTGAAGGAGGCGGGGGAATGGATTGTCATGTTGAACAGGGTGATATCATAGAACTGGAAACGAACAGATCACTTGTCCTGATACTCAGCAAAAACTTTTTTAATAAAACAGGCCTCAGTATTGTTTGCCCGATCGTGAAAAAAGCAGCGGCAGATGCTTTGCATATCCCGGTTCAATCTGATATAGTACAGGGAACCGCTTTGTGCGAACAATTAAAGACGATGGATCTTGAGAGGAGACATTTTCGAAAAACAGGCAGCATTTCCTATGTGCAGATCCAGGAAATTACGGACGCAGTGCAATCGATATTTGATTACTATCCTTATGGATGAAAAGTTTCATATCATATACAATCATTTTTGCAGAAATCAATTACGAATTCATGGAAACGGAGGCAGAATATCGTGAGAATCTTAATCGTCAACGGTTCACCCAATAAAACCGGAAATACCTATATCGCGCTGAATGAAATGCGGAAGATCTTTGAAGCCGAAGGCGCGGAGGTCGACTGGGTCGATCTCGGACCCGGCACTGTGCGCGGCTGTGCCGACTGCGGCAAATGCAGGGAGCTGGGAAAATGTGTCTTTAACGACGTCGTCAACAAAGCGGCGCCGCTGCTTGCTGCCTGTGACGGCATGGTGGTCGGCAGCCCGGTCTATTATGCATCCGCAAACGGGTCTGTGGTGTCCTTCATGGACAGGCTGTTCTTTTCATGTCCTGCTGACAAGCGTATGAAGGTCGGTGCTTCGATCGCGGTCGCAAGACGCGCCGGAACGACGGTCACCATGGATGAGCTCAATAAATATTTCTCGATCTGCCAGATGCCGATCGTTTCCAGTCAGTACTGGAACGGCGTATACGGCGCGGCGGAGGGCGATGCCGCATTTGATCCGGAGGGCATGCATACCGTCAGGACGCTGGCACAGAACATGGTCTTCATGATCCGTTCCATCGCGCTCGGGAAGGAAAAATACGGCCTGCCGGAGCCAATCAAAAAGACATTCGCGAATTTCGTGAGAGACGATCTGAAGAAGTAACCGGGCAATATTCGATATGGAGAGAGACTGCTGCGCATGTGCGGAGCAGTCTTTTTATGTATATCCTGTTGAATATATTTGCGAATGTGATAGAATTTTCTGGACAGTAAAGAAGGTGCGGGGAAAATGGTCTATGGATATCTTCCTCATTATTAATAATCTGCTGATCCTGTTTGCGATGATCGCGGTGGGATTTTTCGCCGGAAAGAGCGGGAAGCTTTCGGAGAAGGCATTTTCGGATCTTACCGCGTTTTTGATGCAGGTGACGCTGCCATGCATGATCTTTTCCTCCATGCAGCGGACATTCGACTGGAATATGCTGAAAGACAGCGTGATCGGGCTGGTGCTGAGCCTGGTGTTCACGCTGTCGGCCCTGGGAATCAGCTATCTGATTTCGGGTGCGTTGGGCGTAGAAAAGATCCGCCGCGGAACCTGGATATTCGCTTCGTCTTACGGAAATACCGGGTTCATGGGGATTCCGATCGTGAACGCGCTGCTGGGGCAGGACGGCGTGTTCATTCTGGCCAATTCCGGTCCGGCGTATCTGTTGGTGCAGTATACGCTCTGCGTCCGGATGATGACCGCTTTTTCCGGAAAAGAACTTCCCGGCGGGAAGAAGAATGTGCTGCTGTCGAGGCAGAATTTCGCGATGCTGCTCGGCCTGATCTTCTTCCTGTTCCGGATCCCGGTGCCGGAGGTGGCGGACCGGGTGATCGGCGCTTTTGCAGGCATTACGACACCGCTCTCGATGTTCGTGATTGGGCTGAGTCTTGCCAGAGGAAGGATCGGAGATGCATTTAAGGATAAGGACGCGATCACGATCTGCGTGATGCGGCTGATCGCAATCCCGCTGCTGACCGTGCTGGTGCTTCATTTCATGCCGTTCGTGTCGCCGATGCTGAAGGGCGTGCTGATCCTCTGCGCGGCGATGCCGTGCCCGTCGCTCGCTGTCATCTTCTCGCAGACGTATGGCGGCGATGTGGAGCTAGGCTCGCGGTCGATCTTCCTTTCAAGCCTTGCATGCATGATCACGATTCCGCTGATCACGATGTTTATCTAACCCATGGGGACAGGCACCGCGGGTTACAGCGACGCTATCGGCGCCATGTAACCCGCGGTGCCTGTCCCCATGGGTTATTTCAGCGCCCGCCGCTCATTTTCCACACGGCGCGGGCGATCGCGTATGTGACTGCGATCAGCAGCAGGAACACCGGCGCGATCAGCGCCGGGCCGACCTGCGCGAAACCGTACCAGTCGGCGTGTTTGCTCGGAACGACCGTATTCAGGTCGCTTCCCAGGATCGGGATCAGATAGGCAATGCCGTACAGGAAAGTCGGAAGGAGACTGATCGGAATAAAAGCCTTTTTCACCAGCTTTCCCTGCCCGGACAGAACAAACGTGAGAATGCACCAGACCGGGATCACGAAGTGCATGAACACATTCGATCCTTCGGTCATCTTCTCAATGCCGAACATCGGCATCAGGAAAAGAACGACGACCAGAAATGTCAGCGTCAGGCACACGATGCCCGTGAACTTGAACAGGACGGCCCATCCGGGGAGCCCGTACTGTTCATTTTTATATGCTTTGATTTCCAGCGGCGCGCAGACAATGCAGGCTGCTGCCGTGAAGAAATTCGCGTCTACGGTATAATACCGGAACATGGAGATGCCTTTTTCCGAAAAAAGGACGCCGATATCCAGCCCGCAGTACATGACGATGAGGGCGAATAAGATCATAACGACAACAGCGATATCAGAGATCGCCGAATACAGATACCATTTTCTGCTTTTCATACATTTTTCTCTTCCCAGGACAGAACGGCAGGGCGGAAGATGCTTCGCCGGCGTTCTGCTTGATGGTTCCCATCATAGCATACCCATTCCCAAAACGTAACATCTTCGAGAATCATTTTGTAACATTTCCCACAAAAAATTCTTACGTATTTAATCACAGCTTAAAAATGCGAACAAGGATTAAACACAAATATCCTTTATTCTATTCTCAGAATGAATGATTTTGCAAAAAAGGGAGGCGGAAACGAAACAGATGGTCGTTCTTTCTACTAAGGGAGGGATCGTTCTATGAATGGAAAAAAGAAAAGAGGAAAGAAACTCGGGATCGCGTTTCTGATCCTGCTCGCGCTTATGGTCGCGGGGATCGGCGCAGGCACTTCCTATGTCCTGATGGTCATCTCGGAAGCCCCGGTGATCAATATTGAAGATGCGGAGCCGGACGGCTACCGTACCAGTGTCCTGGATCTTGACGGAGAAGTCACGCTGAATCTGTCCGATTCGGAATCGAACCGTGTCTATGTGCGCCTTGACGAAATGCCCGAAGAACTGTACCAGGCATTTATCGCGATCGAGGATGAACGTTTTTATAAGCACCATGGCGTGGACCTGAAGGGACTGGCGAGAGCCGTGCTCAAGGGGATCACGAACGGCGGCGTTACCCAGGGGGCCAGCACCATCACCCAGCAGCTTCTCAAGAACAATGTGTTCACCGACTGGATGCAGGAAGAGAATTTTGAGGACAAGCTGGAGCGGAAGATCCAGGAGCAGTACCTGGCCGTGCAGCTCGAGCAGAAGGTCAGCAAGGAGTGGATCCTGGAAAAATATCTCAACACGATCAATCTCGGCGGCGGCAATCTGGGCGTACAGACCGCTTCCAGATATTATTTTGATAAAGACGTGTCTGCGCTGACGGTATCCGAATGCGCCGCACTTGCCGCGATCACGAAGAATCCCACGAAATACAATCCCGCCAGGGAAGCGGAGGCGAATTCCGGAAGACGGGAGATCGTCCTGCAGAAAATGCTTGAGCAGGGATATATTTCCGAGGAGGAGTACAACACGGCTGCGGAAGACGATATTTACGGCCGCATCGCCGAAGTCAGGGAAAAAGGGAATACGGTCGAGATCATGTCGTATTTTGAAGAAGCCATGATCTACGAGATCCTGGCGGATCTGCAGGAGGAGCTTGGGATCAGCGAAGATGATGCGTGGAACCTCCTGTACCGCGGCGGACTGACCATCTATTCCACGGAAGATTCCGATATGCAGGAGACCTGCGAGAGTGCAGTCAATTCCTGCGAAGTGGCGGATGAAGACACGCAGATCTCGCTGGTGTTAATGGATAATGCGACCGGCCAGATCCGCGCGATGGTCGGCGGCCGCGGCGAGAAAACAGCGAACCTGGTGCTGAACCGTGCGGTCAGCACGGAACGCCAGCCGGGCTCCACGATCAAGATCATCGGCGAATATGCCGCCGGTATTGAGAACGGCGATCTGACGCTCGGCACCGTGATCGACGATGCGCCGACAGCGTATTCCGACGGAACGGAAGTGCATAATTCCGACGGGAGTTACGGCGGAATGACAACAATCCGCCAGGCAATCGCCGAATCCAGCAACATTGTCGCCCTCAAATGCTTCAATTCGCAGGGCATCAGCAACGTCCTCTCGGGAATCTCGGATTTCGGGATCACCACGCTGACCGACGATGACAGGGTCGAATCCCTGGCGCTCGGCGGCACGAAGAACGGTGTGACGAATCTGGAGATGACGACGGCCTACGGGGCACTGGCCCGCGGCGGCACGTATATCGAGCCGGTCTACTATACGAAGATTCTCGATCATGACGGAAATGTGCTGATCGAAAAGACTCCGGATTCGCATGTGGTCGTACAGCCGCAGACGGCGGCGCTGCTGACCTACGCGATGGAGGATGTGATCAAGAGCGGTACCGGGACGGATGCTGCCTTTGACGGCATGAGCATTGCCGGCAAGACCGGCACCACATCCGGCACACGCGACGCCTGGATGATCGGCTATTCTCCTTATTATACATGCGGCATCTGGGGCGGTCTGGATTCCGGCGGAAAGCAGGAGAGCGGCGCGTATGTCCGAAAGCTCTGGGCGAAGGTCATGAAGGCCGCGAACGAGGGGCTTGAAGACACCGGCTTCGGCTTGCTCGCCGGCATGGAGAAATATAAGATCTGCACAAAGTGCGGAAAGCTGGCAGTCGAAGGACTATGCGATCACACGGTCCAGGGCGATATGACCAGAGAAGAGGTCTTCGCTGCGGGCACGGCGCCGACGCAGTACTGCGACTGCCATGAGGAGATCACCTACTGCGCCGATTCCCACCAGGCGGCTGGCACCTACTGTACCAACAAGGAAACGAAGGTGTACCTGAAACGCGCCAGCGAAGGGACGGAGGATGAAGACTATGTGATGCCGACCGATCTGAAGGTCTGCAGCGAGCACAGGGGAATCTTCACACCGTTCTTCGGCGGAGATGACAATAAACAGAACTGGTGGGAAAACAACGGCTCTGACGACAGCAATAATGGCAGTCAGTGGGGAAGCAATGATGATAATGACAATAACAACGGCGGCCAGTGGGGGAACGATTCCAAAGAGGATAAAAAAGAAGAGCACTGGTGGGACATCTTCACCGGCGGAAATGATTCGTCAGAGGACGACGGAAGTACAGACGGCGAAGCAGAGGACGATGATTCCGGCGGGTGGTCCGGTGAGGGCGGTTCCGGAAACGGCCGCCGTGAGGACCGCGAATCGGATGATTCAGGCCACTGGTGGGATGTGTTTCTGCGGTAACAACCGATAAATGTGAAGGGAGCTGCGGCACGGAGAGAATTCTTCGCGCCGCAGCTCCCTGTTATTATGGGGGCTTTTCAGTCCATCTTCGGCAGCTTCGCGATGCTCGCTGCGATCTCTTCATCCGTCGGGATGTAATTTTCCATCTCGCCGTTATGGAATTTCTCGTAAGCGACCAGGTCGAAATAGCCTGTGCCGGTCAGACCGAATACGATGGTCTTTTCTTCGCCGGTCTCCTTGCACTTCATCGCCTCGTCGATCGCGACCCGGATCGCGTGAGAGCTTTCCGGTGCGGGCAGGATGCCTTCCACGCGGG
>DFKM01000206.1 GCA_002373555.1 Lachnospiraceae bacterium UBA3645 | reverse complement strand
CGGAGCGAGTTTCGCAATTACTTATAGAACTGAATACGCATGGCGAGTTTCTCATCCAGCGCGATCCGCCCGTCCTTGACCTGCATGATCAGGTTCCCGTTGTTGTTCTGGATAACGGTCACATAATCGCCTTCCACCAGGCCCAGCTCGTTCAGATGACGTCTGACTTCATCCTTTCCCGCAAGGCGCTTGACCTGAACACGCTCTCCGGGTTTTGCCATCGTAATCGGCATCATAGCAGTTACCTCCGTTTTACCTGTGTTAACGTGAACTTCCGGAAGAAAGTTTCAGCTAACTCATGACTATGTTAGTATACGCTAATAGTTAATTGATGTCAATAATTTTAATTGTATGGAATTAACTTTAGTGAGTCGTGGGAAAATACGCTGTCCCAGGCGGAACGATGGCGGCAGGACAGAGCGCCGGACCCTGGCGCACAAAAAAAGCGGGTGCGTTTCCGCACCCGCAAAGGTCTTTTCATCTTACATGGTTACATGGGAATAATCGAGTAGCCGAAGCTGTTTGCCAACGCGTCGATCCTTTTACCTGCGGCGCACAGACTGCAGGCCGAATGCAGGCAGGCATCGTATCCGGGGATATCCTTCGGATTGAACAGATGTTTCACGACTACGCCGTTCACCTCGTCCAGATCTGAGAAAACAGCCGCCGCACCGACCACTTCACCGCCGTAATACTGCACGCATTCAATCGCTTTCGCCAGATTCTTTCCGGTCAGAACGTTTCCGCAGAGGATCAGCACTCTCTTGCCGCGGATGTGCGGCTGCAGGTTGTCACGGAAAATCATCTGGGAGGATGTCTCGTTCTCCGGCGCGATGACGTAGAGCTCTTTCTTGCGGTTCAGCGAATACATGTCATTCTTGCTGAGCGCCTCCGCCAGATAGGCGCCGATGATATTGCTGCCGTCCATGCAGACGATGGTGTCGACCACGCTCTGGTAGCTGAAATCCTGGGCGATCAGTTCAGCCGCGCGCTGTGCCTGTGCTTGATTGTGCTTCACATCAATGATATCGACATAATAATTCGTGTGGGAATTTGTCATTGCGAAATGACCCTGCAGGGCCTTGATCTTAATTCTCGGATTTCTCTGGCATACAATTTCCTGAGGGGCTCCTATCATGTGTTCCACCGTCCTTTCATTTTTTTCCAATGCCGACAGATTACTGACTGACTTTGTTCCTTTTGATACTTAACTTTATCACAATATTGTGCGAATTGCAATAATTATCATTTATTTCTCATACATAATCCGGCTTTTATATGAAAGCGGCGGGAATTTTCTCAATTCCACAGGAACCAGATCACCAGATACCCGACCGCCACCGCCGTCAGCGTAAAAGGCACCCCGATCCGCATGAAATCCTTAAAGGAAACTTCATACCCGTTCTTCTTCAGCATGCCGACCGCAGTGATATTTGCGGAAGCGCCGATCGGCGTCAGATTGCCGCCCAGCGTCGCACCGGTCAGCAGGCCGAAATACAGCAGCTCCGGCGATACGCCGAGCGTCCGCGTGACGCCGGCCAGTACCGGCAGCATCGTCGCCACATACGGGATGTTGTCCACGAAAGCGGAAATGATGACAGACCCCCACACGATCATGGTGAACATCAGGAATTTATTCCCGCCGCCGACCTTTACGATCCACTCGGACAGCAGATCAATGATCCCGGCGCGCGTCACGCCTTCGATGACGATGAACAGCGCAGCCAGCAGCACCAGCGTCTCGGTATCCACGCTCTTAAGCGCCGCTTTGACGGAACCGGCTGCGCTTCCGCGGATCCTGTTCCAGATCAGGGACACAAGGCCGAGACCCAGGCAGATATAACCGTTCGTCAGCGCCGGCTTATCCTTGAAGAAGGAGGCCGTGATCAGCGAAAGGATCAGTGTGAGCAGCAGGATCGTGGGGAAGATCGACTTGACCTTCACATCCTCTCCTTTCTCCACCGGATGCTTGTCCTTCCGGAACAGGAACATCATGATCGGCACCGTCGCGAGCGCGCCGAGCTCGACCGCGAAGAAGATGCCGGGCTTTCCGTGCATCCAGAAGAAATCGGAAAAATCCATGCCGGCGTGCGCCGCCAGCAGAATGGATGTCGTATCGCCGACCAGCGTCGCCGCGCCCTGCAGATTGGAGGAAACGGCGATCGAAATGATCATCGGCACCGGATTGATGTCCAGCTTTTTACAGATGACGAAGCCGACGGGCGCGACCATCAGGACTGTTGCGACATTGTCAATGAAGGCAGAAATGATGCCGGCAAAAAGCGACATGAAGATCGTGACCCACATGACATTGCCGGCCACGCCGAGGAGCTTTCCGGCGATCAGGTTCGGCATCATCGATTCGATGAAATAATAGACGACCAGCATCGTGCCGGAGATCATCATCAGGACATTCCAGTTGATGGCGGGCAGGATCTCCCCTGCAGGCAGAATGCCCAGCACGACATAGACCGCCGCCACACCGAGCACGTAATACACGCGGTACTTCGGCAGCGCAATCATCAGAATATACATCAGAATAAATAAAGCAGCTGCAATTTTCATTTTTTAAAACGCCGTTGCCGGCGGCCGAAACGGGATCATCCTCCGTTTCGGTGCATTCCTCCTCAAGAAAAGTGTCCGCAGGAAATTATAGCAAACTCCCCTGTCTCTGTCATGTTCAAATACTGTACAGAAAATGATCCGTACGGCGGTCATCTGCCGAAGAACCGGTTGGCTTCCTTCACAGTGTCCATCGCATTTTTGGCGTAAACGTCCGCGCCGATCATATCGGCATATTCCTGCGTCAGCACGGCACCGCCGACGGCGACCATGCCGTCCCAGCCCGCAGCGCGCAGTTGCCGGATCGTCTCTTCCATCGCGGGGACCGTGGTGGTCATCAGCGCGGAAAGACCGACCATGCGGATGTTTTCCTTCACCGCCGTTTCCACGATCCGCTCCGGCGGCACATCCTTTCCGAGATCGACCACGCGGTAGCTGTAGTTTTCCAGCAGCACCTTCACGATATTCTTGCCGATATCATGGATATCGCCTTTGACCGTCGCCAGAATGATCTTCGGCGCAGTGCCGTCGCCGGCAGGGATGCGCGTCCGGATCACGTCAAACGCGGCCGTTGCGGCTTCCGCGCTCATGAGAAGCTGCGGCAGGTAGACGCGTTTTTCTTCAAAACCGGCGCCGACTTCATCCAGCGCGGGGATGATCTCTTCGTGGATCAGGAGCATCGGCTCTCTGGTTTCCAGAAGCGCGGCGGCAATGTTTGCCGATTTTTCCTTCAGCCCGTGAACGATCGCATCCTTCAGGCTGCCGGAATCCGTCGCGCCTGCAGCTGCGCCGGCTGTCTTTCCGGACGCGGCTGTCTGCACCGTTTCGCTGACATTCTGCGCGAACGCCAGATATTCCAGGCAGTTGTCATCCATCGCGTTCAGGGCCAGGAAGGACCGGTAGGCCTTCATCATCTCGACCGAGAACGGATTCATGATGGCGGCTTTCAGGCCTTTCTGCAGCGCCATCGTGAAAAATGTAGCCGTGATGAAATCCCTGTGCGGCAGGCCGAAGGAAATATTCGAGATGCCGAGGCTGCAGATGCCGCCGAGCCTGTTCCTGATAAGCTCGATCGTTTCCACGGCCGTCAGCGCGGCATGCGGATCGGAAGAGATGGTGAGCGCCAGCGGATCGAAAATGAGATCGCATGAACGGATCCCGTATTTTTCCGCTTCCTCCATGATCTTTTTCGCGATCGCAAATCTGCCCTCTGCCGTCTGCGGGATACCGCTCTCGTCCAGTGTCAGGGCGACAACGAGTCCGCCGTATTTTTTCGCCAGCGGGAACACGGCCGCCATGGATTCGGCTTTGCCGTTCACGGAATTGATCATCGGCTTGCCATTGTAAATACGGAGGGCTTTCGCCAGGGCATCGGCATTTCCGGTGTCCAGCTGCAGGGGGACGTCGGTCACGCTCTGAACAGCGAAGACGCATTGCGGCAGCATTTCCGCTTCATCCAGCTCCGGAAGACCGACATTGACATCCAGAACGGATGCGCCGGATTCGACCTGGCGGATGGCCTCCTGCATGACGTAATCCATGTTCTTTTCCCGGAGCGCGGCTTTCAGCAGTTTCTTGCCGGTCGGGTTGAGACGTTCGCCGATCAGCACGGGAATGTTATCAAAATACACAGCGTGGGAATAGGAAGAAACGACCGGACGGTTCTTCTGCCGGAGCGCCGGCAGCGGAAGGTCGTGCGTCGCTTCGATCTCTGCCTTGATATAGTCGGGGGTCGTGCCGCAGCAGCCGCCGATGATGTGCGCGCCTGCATGGACGATCTCCCGCATATATCCGGCGAAGGCCTGCGGATCCACGTCATATACAGTCTTGCCGTTCTCCGTCCGCGGCAGGCCGGCGTTCGGGCTGACGATGACGGGGAGCGAAGTCGCGGCTGCGAGCTCCGGCACGACGGTAAGCATCTGCGCCGGGCCGAGCGAGCAGTTCATGCCGATCGCATCGACACCCAGGCCTTCGAGCATGGCGGCCATGGCCTGCGGATCCGCGCCGGTCATGAGCTTTTTGCGTTCGTCGTAGACGCAGGTGACAAAGACCGGCAGATCGCTGTTTTCCTTCGCGGCCAGGACGGCTGCCTTGGTTTCGTAGCAGTCGTTCATGGTCTCGATGAGGATGACGTCCGCGCCGCAGGACGCGCCCGCCCGGACGATCTCCGCGAAGCGGGCGACCGCTTCTTCGAAGTCCAGGTCGCCCAGCGGCGCGAGCATCCTGCCGAGCGGGCCGATATCCAGGGCGACGTAGCGCGGATGCAGGGCCGAAGGACGGGTTCCCTCCCCGGTTCTGCTGTTCTGAGCGTCCAGCGGAGCGACCTCCGGCACGCGGAAGCGTTCTCTTGTTTCCACTGCGATCCGCACGCCTGCCTGCACGACTTCTTCGACGGAATATCTTCCGTCTTTTCCGTCATATTTAAAGGAATTGGCGCCGAATGTATTGGTGGTAATGATATTCGAGCCGGCGGCGTAGTAGCTGCTGTGGATATCCGCGATGATCTCCGGATGCAGGATATTCCATGTCTCCGGAAGTTCTCCCGGCTGCAGGCCGCGCGCCTGCAGAAGCGTCCCCATGCCGCCATCAAAATAGGTGATTGAAGTCCTGATCTTTTCAAGAATGTTCATCGTATCCCCCCCGGTTCATGCTCTCGAAGTGACCTGTTTTTCAGCTTCCGATTTTCAAGTCACAATGATCCTCGCTTTTCGGTCTTCTTCTATGCTTCCCTGTGACTTGATCTCTCTTTCTTGTTATTCCAGGTCACGTTTTCGCCTTCATTTCCTGCTGTTCAGCTCTCATCTAGTGACCCAATTTCCCTTTTTCTCTATTCCAGGTCCCTTTTTCACCTGCTTTTCCAGCTGTTCAGCTCTCTTCTAGTGACCCAATTTCCCTTTTTCTTTATTTCAGGTCACTTTTTCGCCTGCATTTCCTGCTGTTCCGCTCTTTTCAAGTGACCCAATTTCCCTTTTTCTCTGTTTCAGGTCACTTTTCCGCCTGCATTTCCTGCTGTTCGCCTCTCATCAAGTGACCCAATTTCCCTTTTTCTCT
>DFKM01000138.1 GCA_002373555.1 Lachnospiraceae bacterium UBA3645 | reverse complement strand
TGTACTGCAGGAACTGCAGCATAGTCGGTGCCAGCGTTTCCGAGACACAGTTGATCTCATCCAGGAAGAGAATCCCTTCCGCAACACCGGTCCGCTCGATCTTCTCATAGACGGAGGCGACGATCTCACTCATCGTGTATTCGGTGACCGCCTGTTCTTTCCCGCCGAAGGAACGGTGGGAGATCATCGGCAGTCCGATCGCGCTCTGTCTGGTATGGTGTGTGATCGTATAGGCGACCAGTCCGATCCCGCATTCTTCCGCAATCTGCTCCATGACGGCGGTCTTGCCGATGCCGGGCGGGCCGATGAGCAGGATCGGGCGCTGCTGCTCGGACGGGATCTCATATTCACCCGTATCGTCGCGGCGCAGATAGGCATGGATCGTCCGGATGATTTCCTGTTTTGCTTCTTTAATATTCATCTCTTTATAAACTCCGGAGAGTTCCTTTCATACTTATTCTATACAAACAGCTTCACCGCCCAGTCGGGAACGCCTGTATCGTCATAATCACAGTCTTTACAGAAGACGAAGGCCGTATCATACGGCGTCGGATCTTCCGGGAATGGCCCGTATCCGTCTGTGAAATACATCAGCCCGCGCAGGTCGTTCAGCTTCCCCCGCCGGATCAGATCGTCCACGTAGGAGAAGACCGGCTGGAAATCGGTTCCCATCCCACCGTGTACCGTAAAATCACGGGCATATTGTTCCAGCTCCTTTACATCGGTCAGGACGAGATCATTCTGCACCTGATCATCACATTCGATCAGATGGATCTGAACATGATGGAAAAATGTTTCCTGGGCAGAGAGGATCGCTGCTGTTCCCGCGAGGAACTTCTGCAGCTGTTCCTGCCTGGTGGATGCGGATGTGTCGATGGCAATGACCAGCTGGTCGATGCCGACCGCCTCCCTGTATTCGTTTTCTTCGATCAGCGGCATATTGCCGAACATTTCCATCCCGAAATTGTAATAGCCGTAATCGAAGCCGTCCGGATCGATCCGTACTTCCTCGCGGATCGTCATGAAACGCCGCAGGAATTCCCGGTAATCGGTCTTGCTGTCGGCTTCGAACGAGAGCAGCCATGACAGACTGCCTTTTTCGGAAGAGGCCTCATTTCCGGAGACCGCCGCCATTTCCTTCGTGTCCTTCGCCCGGTCATCCCATTTCTGCTCCCGGGAAGCGCGGGACGGCCCGTCCTTGTTGTCGGGCGGATCATTTTTCAGTTCTTCCCAGAAATGATGATCATCCCGGCCAAATTCGGCACGCAGCCGCTGCTGCATATCATAGGACGGGAGATTGGCAGCATAATAACGCCAGATTCGCTGGACTGTCAGGATCTGCACCTTTTCCCTCAGCTCTCTGTAGACAGATTCGCGGAAATCACTCGGCACCCGGTACAGGATCCTTTCGTCGATGCTGTCGATCAGCGCTTCCGCTGCGATGTCGGCACAAATGTCGAACAGTTCACCGTTTTCATACTGCTCTTTCAGGAACGGATGCATGAAAAGACAGTGGATCAGCATCTGCATATATTCCCGGACGAGTGCTCCGGAATCCCTCACATATGTCTGCATCAGGTGATTCGGATTGAAGCGGATCGTATCGGCATCCGTACCGATGGTCCTGGTCGTGAGATCCATCCGGAAGCCGAGGGCATCCAGCGCCGGCCCCATGATGCGCAGATCCGTGTACAGCGCTGTGCGGACGGACTGCAGGATTCGGATCCCAATCGTCTCAAGTTCTTCTCTGAATCTCATAAAGTCAGCCTCCGTGTGCCGGAAGCACCCTCGGAAACACCGAGGAATAGGGAAACAAACCGCGTTTTCCCGGCTGTAGAAGCAGCTTCCGCACCTGCTTCCGCGGCTTTTCGGCCAAGCAGCGACCGGCTCCGCAGCATTTCCAGCCAATCCTCCCGGTTTCCGGCTACAGCCAGCAGTGCGGCCGCGGTATCGTTTTCCCGGACAAAGGATTCATAAGCTTCACGCGGCTGCTCCCCGAGGGAATACGGGTATGTCAGGCGGTCCAGCGCCGTCTCGGATGCGAGCGGAACGTTCACCGCCGCGAGCCGGTCAAACATCTGGTCATATTCCCGGAAACTGATGCCGTTCTTGTTCACACATTCCCGGTAAGTAAAACCGGTACCGGTAATGCTGGAATGAAATGCTCTCGCAAATGTGTCCTCTGTAAAATCCAGAACATAATCCGGAAAGACGAGCCTGGCCGTGCCGTCCGGCAGATGCAGCGTCACACGGACCGTCCGGTCGTTCTCCGAAAGAATATCCCTGAGCACTGTATAATTTCCGGCGTTGACAGTCAGCTCGATTTCCAGAAGATCCTGACATTGCCGGAAGACACCGTCATAGTAATCCGTGATGCCGTCGCAAAGCACCGCTTTTTTCAGATTCCTGCAAAAATAGAAGGCGAACATGTGCAGGGAACGTACCGTCTCCGGCAGACGGATATAAACAAGATCATTCCGTCTGGAAAATGCCGATTTCGCCACGGCCGTCACCGGAAGACCGCCGATCCAGTCCGGGATCTGCAGGTGAGAGACTGCACCGTCGTATCCGGTGATCGTGATTTCATTGTTTTTGATTTCGTAAAGGAAGGCCATTTCCGTATCTGTACTCCGCTCGTGGATTTCGCTAAAAAGTATAACATAAATATCCGGCGGTATCGACTGAATTCTTTTCACTAATCATGACCACCGGCTTAGCCGG
>DFKM01000098.1 GCA_002373555.1 Lachnospiraceae bacterium UBA3645 | reverse complement strand
GTCATCCCTTCTTTTATACTCTGCTGTAAGTGCAGAAATGATAGGTGAGATCTCCGCAGCACTGCATCTCGCTCTGCTCCGTCAGTTCCCAGGCCGGATCCGCATCGAGATCCGGGAAGAAGACATCCGCCGGGGCGTCGGCATGGATGCGCGTGATATAGGCCTTGTCACAGTAAGGAAGAAACTGTGCATAGACCGTTCCGCCGCCGATCACCCAGACATCTTCCGGCGCAAGTTTTTCCGCCTCCTTCAGTATTTCGGGAACCGTATGGAATACCTCCACGCCCTCAGCCTGATAATCCGGATTTCCGGTAAGCAGCAGATGGCGCCTTCCCTTTAACGGTTTTCCGCCGGGGAAGGATTCCAGATTCCGGCGGCCGAGGATGACGGCCTTTTCCTTTGTCATCCGGCGGAAGAATTTCATGTCTTCGGGAATGTGGAAGAGAAGATCATTATCCTTTCCGATCCCCCAGTTTTCGGATACTGCAGCAATTATATTCACAGCTGATCACCTGCCTTTTTCAGATTTTACCGCTGACAGTGTATCACAATCCGGGGCAGACCGGAAGAATAAGTTTTATTGACACAGACCGAGAATTAAATGTATACTGTATTAGCCTATGCGTTTATGAACCGGAGAGGAGTTTTCATGGAGACGTTATACAGGCAGCGTTTTCAAAAAGGGAGAAAGGGAATCTTCAATATCATTTTCAGCCGCAAGGTGATCATGATCTTTCTGGTCCTTCTGCAGGTGCTGGGCCTGTGGGCGCTGTTTGCCTGGCTCTCGCAGTTCGTTGCCTATGTATACGGTTTCTTTCTGATCGTGCAGATGGATCTGGTCATCTTCATCATGAACAGGCGCGGCAGCGATCCGGCCTTCAAGATGTCCTGGATGATCCTGATCATGACGCTTCCGGTCGTCGGCATGCTGTTTTATCTGTTCGTCGAAAGCCAGACGGGCAGCCGGAAGATCCAGAAGAAGCTGCGGGAAAATATCATCGAGACCAAAGATTATCTGACGCAGAATCCGTCCGTGATCCGGAAAATGAACGAAGAGGAGCCGCACAGCACCGGCCTGGCGATTTATATGGACCGGTTCGGCGGTTATCCGGCGTATGGGAATACGGATCTGACGTATTACCCGCTGGGGGATGATTTCTTCCCTGCGCTGCTGAAGGAACTGGAGCAGGCGGAATCGTTCATCTTCATGGAGTTCTTTATCCTGGACCGCGGGGAGATGCTGGAAGCAGTGCTGGATATCCTGCGACGGAAAGCAAAGGAAGGCGTTGATGTCAGGATCATGTACGACGGGACCTGCACGCTCAGCCTTCTGCCGTTCGGCTATCCGGACAGACTGCGGGCCTACGGCATTTCCTGCAGGGTCTTCTCCCAGGTCATTCCGATGTTCTCGACCTACCAGAACAACCGGGATCACCGGAAGATTGTCGTGATCGACGGAAAGACCGGGTTTACCGGCGGCGTCAATCTGGCGGATGAATATATTAATAAGAAGGAACGGTTCGGCCACTGGAAGGACAGCGTCGTCCGGGTCACCGGGGACGCCGTCAAGAGCCTCACAATCATGTTCCTGCAGATGTGGCATGACGGTTCGGAGACGGAGGTCTACAGCAAGTACATCATGCCGCCGGTGCCGCCGGAGAATGCACCCGCGGGCTTCGTGATGCCGTATGCGGACAGTCCGCTGGACGGTGAGCCGGTCGGAGAGCATGTGTATCTGGATATCATCAATCATGCGGAGCGATACCTGCACATCTTTACGCCGTACCTGGTGCTTCCGGATGTCATGATGCGCGCACTGAAATTCGCCGCTAAGAGAGGCGTGGACGTAAAGCTCATCGTGCCGCATATTCCGGATAAGAAATATACCTATCTGCTGGCCAGGATCTCTTATGAGGAACTCATCCCAGCCGGCGTCAGAATCTTTGAGTATGAACCCGGGTTCATCCATTCCAAGTGTTTTGTTTCGGATGACCGGTGCTGTACCGTGGGTACAGTGAATATGGACTATCGGAGTCTGTATCTGCACTTCGAATGCGGCGTCTATGCAGCCGCGCACCCGGTCGTGGCCGACGTGGAAGCGGATTTCCAGGACACACTCGGGAAATGTATGGAGATCACGATGGATGATGTAAAGCATTATCCGTTTACCAAAAGAATGGCGGGGTATCTGCTGCGTGTAGTCGCGCCGCTGATGTAGGAGGAAACATGAAGAAAGTTGTCAAATTCGGCGGTAGTTCACTGGCGAGCGCGGAGCAGTTCAAAAAGGCGGCGGATATCGTAAAATCGGATATCTCCAGAAGATATGTCGTTCCGTCCGCACCCGGCAAGCGGGATTCCAAGGACACAAAAGTGACGGATCTTCTCTACCGCTGCTATGATCTGGCGGAAGCGGGAAGAAATTATCATGAGGTGCTCTTTCAGATCAGGGGCAGATATGACGGGATCATCAAAGGTCTCGGGATGGATCTGGATCTGTCGGAGGAGTTCGCGGAGATCGAGCGGAAGATCGATGCGCATGCCGGGAAAGCCTATGCGGCATCCCGCGGTGAGTATCTGAACGGAAAGATCATGGCGGCCTATCTCGGCTTTACGTTTGTGGATGCCGCGGAGGTCATCTATTTCAATGAAGACGGAGAGTTTGAACCGGAACTGACCGACAAAGTGCTGGCGGAGAAGCTTTCCGGCATCGAAAAAGCGGTCATTCCCGGATTCTACGGCGCGGATCCCGAAGGCCGGATCTGCACCTTCTCAAGAGGCGGATCCGATATTACCGGTTCCATCGTGGCCAGAGCCATCAAGGCCTCGCTGTACGAGAACTGGACGGATGTTTCCGGTTTCCTGCTGACCGATCCGCATATCGTTAAGGATCCGGTCATCATCAACATCATTACGTATAAAGAGCTCAGAGAGCTTTCCTACATGGGCGCAGGCGTCCTGCATGATGAAGCGATCTTCCCGGTGCGCAAGGCCGGTATTCCGATCAATATCCGGAATACGAACGATCCGGATGCGCCCGGCACCATGATCGTCAAGACCACAGGTGCGAAGTCCAGATATACCATTACCGGCATTGCCGGAAGGAAGGGCTTTGTTGCCGTCAATGTCGAGAAGGACCGCATGAATTCCGAGATCGGTTTCGGCAGAAAGGTGCTGGAAGCGTTCGAAAAGTACGGGATCTCCTTCGAGCATATGCCGTCCGGCATCGATACGCTCAGCGTATTCGTGGAGCAGGAAGCCTTTGAACCGAAGGAACAGGCCGTGCTCGCGGCGATCAACCGGATGGCCGCACCGGATGTGATCTCGATCGATACGGATCTGGCGCTGATCGCGGTCGTGGGCCGTTCCATGAAGGATGCCCGGGGAACAGCGGGCAGGGTGTTCGCATCGCTTGCCCATGCCAGGATCAATGTCCGGATGATCGACCAGGGATCGGATGAGGAGAATATCATCATCGGCGTGAAGAATGACGACTTTGAGCCTGCCATCAGAGCGATTTATTCAATTTTTGTGGATACGCGCATCTAAGCGCATTTTATACAGGAGAGGAAGTGTCACAAATGGATAAGTACTGTTTCGGAGTGGATGTCGGCGGAACGACGGTCAAGATCGGTCTTTTCCGGGATGATCTGCAGATGGTCAGCAAATGGGAGATCCCTACAAGGACGGAGGAAGAAGGGCGTTATATCATTTCGGATATTGCCGATTCGGTCAAGGAAGAAATGAAGAACAAGGAGCTGAAGCCCGAGCAGATCCTCGGCATCGGCATCGGTATTCCCGGTCCGGTACTGGAGGAATCGGTCGTCAACAACTGCGTCAACCTCGGCTGGGGCGTCGTCAATGTTAAGAATGAGCTTTCTTCGCAGCTGTTCTATCTTCCCGTCAAAGCCGGAAACGATGCGAATGTTGCTGCGCTCGGGGAAGCGGTAGCCGGTGCGGGAGAAGGCCGGAAGAATGTTCTGATGCTGACGCTCGGCACGGGACTCGGCGGCGGCGTAATCATCGACGGAAAGATCCATGCTGGAGCGCACGGTGCAGCCGGTGAGTTCGGACATATGCCGTTGTTCGACAAGGCGGTCGACTACTGCGGCTGCGGCAAGCGGGGCTGCTCAGAGCAGATCGCCGGCGCCCGGGGAATGATCTCGTATACAAAGCATCTGATCGCGGGAGGAGAGTCCCGCTCCGGACTGTCGTTCATCAGAGAGTTTTCCGCAAGAGATATATTCGATTTTGCAAAGGACGGCGATGAACTTGCCAATACCGTGGTAAACGAGATGGTCGAGACGCTCGGAAAAGAGCTGGCGATCCTTGGCGTGTCATTTGATCCGGAGGTGTTCATCATCGGCGGCGGCATGAGCCGGGCCGGAGAATGGCTGCTTGACAAGATCCGTGCCTCCTATGAAGAGAAGGCTTTTCATGCCGTCAAGAACATTGAGATCGTCGGCGCGACGCTCGGAAACGATGCGGGAATGACCGGTGCTGCAGCCCTGATCCTGCGCGCGGATGCAGGCAGATAAAATAATAATTTTTTGCAAAATATAAAAATAATATTCTAAATTGCTAGAATGCACCATATAAATTATAATCATGGTGGAAAGTCGGGGGGAAAAATACAGCTGGAGGTTGATATGAATTTTACCGATTTATCCGATCGCGAGCTAATGGTGATGAAATGTCTTTGGGAGTCGGATTCTCCTATGACAGTGGGAGAACTGATCATCAGCATAGAGGAAGCATACAATATTGTCTATAAGGAAACTACGGTGTACACCTTCCTGAAGAGACTGAAGGACAAGAAGTATGTTACATCCTACAAAAAAGGAACCTCGCGGTTTTCACCCTGTGTGGGAGAGACCGAATTCCTAGAGGACTATGCTGCAAGAATGGCCGATTTCTGGAGCGAAGATGCTTCGAAGACATTTTTGGCTGCCTACGGACGCTTTATGGGACAGTCTGAGCGGGACTGAGCCTGTCTGCAAGGCAGAATAGAATTAGCGAAAAACGGGCTGTCGCATCAGATGATGCGGCAGTCTTCTTGTATCGACAGTTACAATAAACCA
>DFKM01000242.1 GCA_002373555.1 Lachnospiraceae bacterium UBA3645 | reverse complement strand
TTCTATGGACTTTCCGTCCTTCTGGGAGGCGGTATCGTCGCCTCGTATCTGCTTTTGTCGAAGCTCGGGCACGGTATCGCGTCGGACTCGTACGCGTATCCGCTCATGTCTGATATACCGCTCGGCACATTTCTGATACTCGGCGCGGTAAGCATGGCGCTCGCTTACGTCACCGGCAGGATCTTCGGACGTCAGAGCGGAAAACATGAGGTGAAGGTGAAGATCACGGGAGCGGCCGGTGCCGTGACGCTCACATGCCTGTCCGACAGCGGCGCGCTCGCGCGGGAACCGCTCTCGGGCTCGCCCGTGATATTCGCGGAGCTTTCCGCGGTGAGAGACTGTCTTGACCCGGAGCTTTATTCCGCGCTCGCCTGTGCGGATCTTTCAAAGGCGGCGGACGGTATGCGCCTGATACCGTGCGGCGGTGTGAACGGCAGCTCCGTGCTGCCCGGGTTTCTGCCGCTTCGCGTTGAGATCGACGGAGTCAGCCGCACGGCGGTCATCGCCGTCACGGAGAATACGGATTACGGAAATTATGACGGCATAGTCCCGTCGTCGCTTTGCTGATCAGGAAAGGATACATATGAAGCTTCTGATTTTCATTAAAAAGCTCTTCCGCGCGGATAAGATCGCGGAGCTTGACGCCGATAAGCTCATCTTTTACATAAACGGCCCGCAGACGCTGCCGCCGCCGCTTCCGGCGGATGAGGAGGCGGAGGCGATAAGACTGATGCACGGCGACCCGGGAAAGCGAAAGCTTTTGATCGAGCATAATCTCAGGCTCGTCGTATATATCGCGAAAAGATTTGAAAACACGGGCGTCGGACTCGAGGATCTCATCTCTATCGGTACCATCGGCCTGATCAAGGGTGTGAACACGTATGACGGCGAAAAAAACATAAAGCTTGCAACGTACTGCTCGCGCTGTATCGAGAACGAGATACTCATGTATATAAGGAAAAACACATATCTGAAAGCCGAGGTCTCGCTCGATGAGCCGATAAACGTCGACTGGGACGGGAACGAGCTGCTCGTCGGGGACGTGCTCGGGTCAGATCCGGACAGCGTTTCAAAGGACATAGAGGAAAACGAGGAGAGGACGATGGTCAAGCGTCTTGTGGGCGAGCTGCCGGAGAGGGAGAGGCAGATAATAGAGCTTCGCTTCGGACTGCGCGGCGGACAGGAGCTGACGCAGAAGGAAGTCGCGGATATGCTCGGGATCTCACAGTCGTATATTTCCCGCCTCGAAAAGAAGATAATCGAGCGCTTGAAGGAGCGGATAGAGAACAGTCTTTGAGTTGTTTACAAATAATTTAAAAAAATCTCCGAAAATGCCTTGCAAAAACGGAAGTTTTGTGATATACTTTACTGTACGATTTTAAATCAGTTCAGAGGTATACCGGAAGTTTCGTGTATAAGGCAGTCTGAATGCCCCGACCACGGGATACGGGTACCGAAAGAAAGGAACGGTCATAAAAATGAAGGAAGGAATCCATCCTAACTATCAGGAATGCACGATCACCTGTGCTTGCGGAGAAGTTGTCAAGACCAGATCGACCAAGGGCGATCTGCGTGTTGAGATCTGCTCCAAGTGCCATCCGTTCTATACCGGACAGCAGAAGGCTACCGCAGCGCGCGGACGTATTGATGCATTCAATCGTAAGTATGGCCTGAAGTAGGATGATGCCAGGAAACAAAAAGGGTTGAAGTCTGTATCCGCGGACTTCAGCCCTTTTCGTTGTATTGGAAACTGTTTATCGGAGGCAGAATATGAAAATGTCCGGGATCGGCGGACAGGCAGTTCTTGAGGGGATCATGATGAAAAACGGCGACCGCTACGCCGTTGCTGTCAGGAAGCCGGATAAGGAAATCGAAGTCGAAGTAAAGGAGTTTCACGGCGTCGGAAGCAAAACCGGCTTTAAAGGGCTGCCGTTTGTCCGCGGTGTGTTTAATTTCGTGGACTCCCTCGTGCTGGGGATGCAGACGCTGATGTGGTCCGCCAGCTTCTTTGAGGATGAAGAGGAGACGGCGCCGGACGCACAGACGGAAAAGAAAGACGGATCTGCATCGGAAAATCTGATGATGGGCGGGACCGTCGCGGTATCGATCGTGCTTGCGGTCGCGATCTTCATGGTGCTGCCGATGTTCGCCGCCAGGTTCTTTGAACGTTTTATTGCGAGCAAGCTGGTGATCTCTCTGCTCGAGGGCATCATCCGTCTGGCTGTCTTCCTGCTGTATGTCTGGGCGATCTCATTCATGGAGGATATCCGGCGGACATTCATGTACCACGGCGCGGAGCACAAATGCATCAACTGTGTGGAACACGGTCTGCCGCTGACGGTGGAAAATGTGCGGATGAGCTCCAGAGAGCATAAGCGTTGCGGCACCAGCTTCCTGCTGTTCGTCATGCTGGTCAGTATCCTCGTGTTTATTTTTCTGCAGTTCGACAATGTGCTGCTGCGGCTGCTGAGCCGGATCGTGTTCGTACCGGCGATCGCCGGCATTTCCTATGAGGTGCTGCGGCTGGCCGGACGATCGGATAATGCGGTGATCAACCTGATCAGCAAGCCGGGGCTGCTTCTGCAGAAGCTGACGACCAGAGAGCCGGAGGATGATATGATCGAGGTGGCGATCACGGCGGTGGAGAAGGTCTTTGACTGGGAAACATGGGAAAAAGAGAATTTCTGACAGCGGAACAGGATGCTGTTGGAAGTGACGTGCTGACTGGGGAGGCTGTTGGAAGTGACGCACCGGCAGAAATCATCCTGCCGGAAACAGGGCACGGGGTGAACAGTTCCCGTCAGGATGATTTCTGCCGGTGCTGTAAGCAGATCAGTGTCAGTGGAATAGTATGAAGATTTACGAACTATTGAATTATGGCAGAAATGTCCTGGGCGCCGCCGGCATTCCGGATGCGGAAACGGATGCTTTCCTGCTGCTCTCAGAAGTGTCCGGAATGACACGATCGGATCTGTTCCTGCATGGAACGGAACTGGCTGATCCGGATATGAAGGCGAAATATGAGCATCTGATCGCCAGGCGCGCGGAACGCATCCCGCTGCAGCATATCACCGGGAAGGCGTATTTCATGGGCATGGAATTCATTTCCGATGAAAGGACGCTTATTCCGCGGCCGGACACGGAGACGCTGGTCGAGGCGGTGCTGGAGAAAGCCTCTGCGGAAGGCACGCTTCTGGATCTGTGCACCGGTTCCGGCTGCATTGCCGTCAGCCTTGCAAAGCTGGGTGCATTTGACCAGGTGACAGCGTCGGACATCTCGGAGGAGGCACTGGCGGCTGCGCGGGAGAATGCAGTTTTAAACGGCTGTCCGGAAATCAGATTTGTTCAAGGCGATCTGTTTGACGCCTTTACGGATGAGCGTTTCGACGTGATCACAGCCAATCCGCCGTATATCCGTGATGCAGTGATCAGGGAACTGATGCCGGAAGTGCGGGATCATGATCCGTATATCGCGCTTTCGGGCGGAACGGACGGACTTGTTTTTTACAGGAGACTGGCGGCGGAAGCCGGCGCGTATCTTGCGCCCGGCGGGCGCATTTTCCTGGAGATCGGATATGACCAGGCGGAGAATGTCGGGAAGCTGTTCGCGGAAGCAGGCTTTGCGGACATACGGATCCTGAAAGACCTGGGCGGCAATCCGCGCGTCATTATGTGCAGGAGAAATCAATGATTCAGACGAGCTTTATTCTGTGCTTGTGCACTATTTGACCGGTGAGTACAGCTTATGGTCTTTGTAAGTGCACAGATTGAGAAATTCGTAGTGTTTATGGCCTGAATCTTTTCCCGAAAATGGAAAACAATAGTCTTCACTTGATAAAATCAAGCTAATTTCAGTAAAAATATACAAGACTTAACTTGTGTTACTGACCATAATTGAAAAATGCAGTATTCTCTGTGCACATTGCAGGACCTAAATTCTTTTTCCTGCTTATTAATGCACAGACTTCAGCGTAACTTGACTGACAGATCCTTTAATATCATACAGAATATGGTGATGGGACAGTAAGATGTCTGCACTGCCAGACTGAAAAGAAGGGATATATATGTTTGACAGACTGGAAGATCTGGTAAGAAAATATGAGGAGCTGCAGGCGGAGCTTGCCTCCCCCGAGGCGGCCGCGGACATGAACCGCTTCCGGAAGCTCATGAAGGAGCAGGCGGAGCTTGCACCGCTCATTGCGGCTTACGCGGATTATAAGAAAGCAAAAGAAGATATCGAAGAGGCGGAAGAGCTCCTGTCCGAGAATGATCCGGAGATCCGGGAGCTTGCGAAAGAGGAACTGGCGGATGCGAAGGAACGCGTTTCCTCCGGCGAACAGCGGCTGAAGGTCCTGCTGCTGCCGAAGGATCCGAATGATGAGAAGAACGTCATCATGGAGATCCGCGCGGGTGCCGGCGGCGATGAAGCCGCGCTGTTCGCTTCCGAATTATACAGGATGTATGCGCATTATGCCGAAGCCAGGCGCTGGAAAGTGGAGCTTTTAAGCGTCTCCGAGAGCGGCATCGGCGGCATGAAGGAAGCTGTCTTCATGATCACGGGCGCCGGCGCATTTTCCAGAATGAAATATGAGAGCGGCGTGCACCGCGTGCAGAGAGTGCCGGAGACCGAATCCGGCGGCAGGATCCATACATCGACAGCGACCGTCGCGGTCATGCCGGAAGCGGAAGAAGTGGATGTGCAGATCGATATGAACGACTGCCGTTTCGATGTCTTCCGGGCCTCCGGAAACGGCGGGCAGTGCGTTAATACGACAGATTCGGCTGTCAGACTGACGCACATTCCGACAGGCATCGTTGTGTCGTGCCAGGATGAAAAATCCCAGCTCAAGAATAAGGAGAAAGCGCTGAAGGTGCTTCGTTCCAGACTGTATGAGATGGAGCGGGAGAAAGCCCAGAGTGCGGAGGCGGAATACCGCCGCAGCCAGATCGGCACCGGCGACCGTTCCGAGAAGATCCGCACCTACAACTTCCCGCAGGGAAGAGTGACGGAACACCGGATCAAGCTGACGCTGTACAAGCTGGAATCCGTGCTGTCGGGCGACCTGGACGAGATCCTGGATGCCCTGATCGCAGCGGATCAGGCGGCAAAGCTTTCGCAGATGGAAAAGACGGCCTGAGAAGACCGGACCGCAATTGCATAACAAAAAGGAAATCCCGGCAGTACGTTTCTGGCATGACGTACTGCCGGGACTTTTTTCCAAGGGAGTGAATTATGCTTAGTGCTCTACGGGTGTTACTGTCTTCCAGTATTCCTCGATCGCAGCTGCAAGCTCTTCTCTGGTGCACTGATCTGCAAGATATTTCTGCATTTCAGCACCGAGCTTTGAATAATGATCATCCGGATCATAATCATAGTTGGGGATCATGTTTCCGGCATCGGCATATTCCTTGACAATGGCACCGATATCGTTCGCGCAGGGAACATCGTTGCTCTTGAAGGGAGATACCATGGCGCAGGTCTCGCTGACCAGCTTCTTGCCGTCATCGGAGGAAGCGAACCAGTTCAGGAACTTGCAGGCTTCTTCACGCTGTGCATCGGTGGTGTACTCGCTGTTGTCGACATAGAAGTATTTGCTGCCGCCGCCGACGATCTTGCCGGTGAACTCGTCATCGAGGTTCTGCGGAACGGGCATGATGCCGATGTTGCCGGTGTACTCGAAGTCGATGATGTCGTTCCACTCCCAGCATCCGCCGAACTGGAAGGCATCCTGGCCCTCGGAGAGTGCCTGATGTACCTGCTCGTCTTCTACGGAGATGGGGCCGGACTTGAACATGTTGTATTCCTTCAGAACATCGAAGGTGTCCATCAGAGCGTTGAACTTCGCATCCTGCATCAGATCAACATTTCCTGCATAGAGATCCTGTACGAATCCTTCTGCGTCCGCATGCTCCTCATACACCTGCTGCAGGTAATGCGCGGCCAGGGACCAGTCGGGCTTCAGAACAGCCGTAGGAGATTCCATGCCGGCAGCGACAAGCTTGTCGAGTTCTGCCTTGAAATCGTCCAGCGTTTTGATCGTGGAGGGATCGAAATCCTCGCCGGTCGTGTTCTTGATCGCATCGGCGTTGTAAAGAATGCCGCGGGCTTCGATACAGACCGGGAATCCGATGACCTTGTCATCTACGGTGATGGCATAATCGGTATCTTTTACCCACTCCTCGCCGGACATGTCATATCCGTATTCCTTTCCGAGCGAGTAAACATCCTTCGCGTCTACCATGCTGATGGTGTAAGGCTCATTGGATGCATAACGGGTGGACAGATGTGCGGCTACGGTATCCTGAGAATAGTAGACCTCGATATCCACATTGTTGGCTTCGCCGTAAGCCGCGGCAGCCTCTTCCAGATTTTCCTGGATCTCGTTCTTGGAGTTGAAGATGGTGAATGCGACCTTCTCACCGGACGCTTCGCCGCCATCCGCGCTTCCCTGGCTGCTGCTTCCGCAGGCGGCCAGGCCGAATGCCATTACAAGCGCAAGACCGCCTGCAATGATTCTGCTTTTTTTCATGTGTCTTTCCTTCCTTATATAGATATTATTTCAGACCCCGGCTGCAGCATTGCCGGGATTTAAAACCGTTGTTATCTGCCGGTCATCCCCAGAGCCAGAGGTTTTCCGGTCTGCGCGTCAGCGCTTTTTCCGTGATGAAATACAGTGCGCATTCGTGTGCCTGCAGTTCGCAGGACAGGTCCGTTTCAGGGACAGAAGCTGTCTCAGATCCGGCTTCCGAAGAGTATCTGTACACATACCGGGTTTCCGGGCCGAAGAGCGCCGGAAGCGATGTTTTGTAAGTAAGCACATCCTGTCCCCGGTTGAGCACGAACAGGATATTTCCCTGCGGCAGTCTGTGGAGCAGAATGAGCAGCGCCGGATCTTCCGGATCGGTCAGGATCTCCGGCGTATGCACACCGTGCGGGATGACGAACCGGAGCAGTTCCTTCCGGCTTTCCGACATCAGATGCACAGGATCCGATGTACTGACCGCGCCGCCGGAGAGTGCCTGCATCAGTACGAGGCTCTGCACCTCCGTGTCGGTCAGGAATGTGTCGAAATCCCGGATGATCATTGCATCCGGATCATTCTGCCAGAAAACATGATTGAAATAACTGTCTGCAGGCAGCTCCTGCAGGAGGTTGACGGGACCGAAAGGCTCCGCCCACCGGGCACCGCAGTCGGCTGCGATCCGCATGCCGTCGGCATTGCCGATACAGGCCATGAACGGTGCGATACAGGTAAGGAGATAACTGTCTTCGCCGATGATCCCGCGCACCATGCCGAGCACTTTCCGGATGACCTCGACGGATGTGACCGTCGGATCGTACCGTCTTACATCCGCACTGTCGTGCATATTCCAGAGCATGAAGTCTGTCTTGAAAAAGCGAAAACCCCATGCATACAGTGTGGTGAACACTTCGGTAAGCCAGGCGAATGCGTCCGGATGACTGGCGTCCAGGACAAAATAGTTGCAGTCGGAATTGCCCCACTGCTTCGGCTCGGTATAGCTCCGGAGCATGATCACCGGATCGCCGTTCCTGTCACGGAGGATCCAGTCCGGATGGTTCCTGTACACCTCCGAATGATCGCCGACGATGAACGGGGCGATCCAGATGCCGGGCAGAAAACCGTTCTCACGGATCGTATCCGCAGCCTGTCTCAGCCCGCCCGGCCAGCGGTGATTGGGCGTAAGCCAGTCGCCGATATGCGGACAGTAGCCGGCATCCAGTTCGATATACCGGAACGGCAGGCCGGGCGTTTCCCGGAATCCCGCAAGATACGCTTCTAGCGTCTGCTGGTCCATGGTCTCGTACCGGTAATACCAGCTGCTCCAGAAAAAGGCCGGTCCGGCGGTCTTCCGTGCATGCATGGCTGCCGCGATCTGTCCGGCACAGGCACGCAGACCGGTCCGGGGATCGCCGCTTTCTCTGATAAAAACGGGCGGGAGCTGCAGGTGATTTCCGGCAGTCCCCTCAAGCTGAAATCCGCCTGCAAGCTCGCCGTTCCCGATCCGGAAACGGGAGATGAAGCGGGTATGATCTTCGGTGAACAGGATCAGACTGCTGTTTTCCGCGCAAAGCGCTGAAATGCCGTAAGAGACCGGCATTTCGTCCTTTCCTTCGTAATAGCCGGAGGGACCTTCCATGCCGAAGCCCTGTACAAAAACGCGGTTTACGTTTTCGGTATGCGCATTTGCCATGAGATCGAGTTCCCGGATGCCGGGCAGGCCGTCGACGGTACATTCGGCGGAAAGCATGCCGGGCTCCGGTGTACGGAAGCGGATCGTCAGCTGTCCTTCCGGGAGTATGTACAGGATCGAATCCGATCCTGACTGGATTTTTACGGGCTTTACCGGGATGCGGTCCACGGCGGGAAGGCATCCGGTCAGACTGATCTCGGAGCCGGAAATATCAAAGCTTCCGTCTCTGCGGATCCGGTACTGCATGTTGTTGACCTCCGGAACTGTTTTTGAAAATCATTGCGATTTTTGTTCCCTTACGATGGTTATTGTATGCCGCGGGGGCAGACAAGTCCATGTGATTCCCTAACATAAATGTGGCATTTTCTAACATCCGGTGATACAATACGGACAGGGGATTATGGCAGTATGCGGCAGAGATCCGGCACGGACAGAGAAAATGACCGGACGTTCGCATGCGCATCACGGGAGAAAAAGATGATTGAATATTACGAAACCACGTATGACCTGCCGGTCAAGCACAATTCGGACATGGAACCGATCCTGTTCGGCTTTGAGGACTGCCGGCCGGGGCATTTCTACGGACCGACGCTGCGGCCGTATCATCTGTTCCATTTTGTGACAGGCGGGCGGGGAAGACTGGAGATCGGCGGCACATGTTTTGCACTCGGTGCCGGCGATATCTTCATGATTCCCGCGGACCAGGTCTCCTATTATGAAGCCTCAAAGAGCGATCCGTGGTCATATTCCTGGATGGGAATGACAGGGCTGCGGGCCCATGCGGTCGTGGAAGGGCTCATGAACAAAACGCCGGAGCGGTATGTGCTGCGGCATGCCGACACAGAAAAATATGCGGAGATCATCCGGGCAGCCGCGGTGCTGAAAGGAAACAGCCTGCAGCATTATTTCCGTTCCCAGGCCTGTTTGATGTCGGTACTGTCTTATCTTACGGAAGAGATCGGAGGTATTGCGGGGACGGAGCTCGGCACGACGCTCGCGGGCAGGATCCGTTCCTATCTGGATGCCAAATACACCGAGCGGCTGAAGCTTTCGGACGCGGCGGACTATTTTCACATCCATCCCAACCATATGTCGCGGATCTTCCGGGAGAAGTACGGCATATCACCAAAGCACTATCTTCTGGAGAAGAAGATCGAGCGGGCGGAGCGGATGCTGCGGGAGACGGATCTGCCGGTCGCGGAGATCGCGCAGCTGCTGGGATTCGAAGATCAGCATTCGTTTTCCAGGATGTTCCGGAAGTACAGAGGATTTCCGCCCACGGCGGCGCGGGGCGGACACCCGGCCTGATCCCGTGAGTTTCTTGGCTGATACACTTGATTTACGCCTGTTTATCCGCTAAAATAATAGTGGAGACAGATGCCGTTCCCGGGAAAGGAATTCCATGGAACGGAACAGAATCATGCGTGCAGTCCTGCTGCTGTTATTCCTGATGCTGCCGTTTTCGGGCTGCAGCAGGGAGCCGGGCAGACGCCTGGATCCGGCGGCCGCGGAGACGGAGGCCGTGCCGGGCAGCGCGGCGCACGAAGCAGACACAGTCGTTGTCTATGTCTGCGGATATGTCAGGGAACCGGGGGTGTATACCCTTCCGGCGGATGCCCGCGCAGGCGATGCGGTAAAGGCAGCCGGCGGTTTTCTTCCGCAGGCGGATACGGAATATATCAATCTCGCCGGAATGCTTTCCGACGGCGAGCAGCTGCGGATCCCGTCAAAGACGGAGACGGCCGGCGGCGGTGCGGACGGCGCGGCGGCGGATGACGGACTGGTCAATATCAATACTGCGGATGCGGAGACGCTCGAGACGCTGCCGGGCATCGGTCCGGCGAAAGCGGAGGCGATCATCGCCTACAGAGACGAGCAGGGCGGCTTCACGGTGATCGAAGACATCATGCTCGTGCCGGGCATCAAGGAGGCCGCATTCAGCAGGATAAAGGATCACATTAAAGTCTGATCTTTTCAGTATAAAGAGGTGTAAGAATGGCAAAAATCCTGGTTGTGGATGACGAAAAACTGATCGTCAAGGGACTGAGATTCTCCCTTGAGCAGGACGGAATGGAAGTGGACTGCGCTTACGACGGAGGAGAGGCGCTGGAAATGGCAAAGGCCACGGAATACGACGCTGTCCTCCTCGACCTGATGCTGCCGGTGATGGACGGCCTGGAGGTCTGCCGGGAGATCCGTGAGTTTTCGGACATGCCGATCCTGATGCTCACGGCAAAAAGCGATGACATGGACAAGATCATGGGACTGGAATACGGCGCGGATGATTACATCACCAAGCCCTTCAATATCCTGGAGGTCAAGGCGAGGATCAAGGCGATCCTGCGCCGCAATTCCAGAAAGAATACCAGGGAGCAGGAGAAGAACCACCGTGTCGTGGTCCAGGATCTCGAGATGGATACCGAGAGCCGCAGAGTGTTCGTCTCCGGCAAGGAGATCAATCTGACGGCGAAGGAATTCGATCTGCTGGAGCTGCTGCTCACGAATCCCGGCAAGGTTTACAGCAGGGAACAGCTGCTCAATATCGTCTGGGGATTCGAGTATCCCGGCGATGTCCGTACGGTCGATGTGCATGTGAGACGCTTAAGAGAGAAGATCGAACCCAATCCGAGCGATCCTCATTATGTCTATACGAAATGGGGTGTAGGCTATTTCTACAAAAACTGACAATCCGAAAAAAAAGCATCACAGAAGCATGCGCATGCGCCTGTTTCTGATCCTGATCATCACCGGTATCCTGCCGGTGTTGATTTTTAATGCCGTTCTTACAAGGAGCTATCTGGATGCGGAGGTCAAGCTCTCCATGTCTTCGATGGAGACCGAGGTCATGATCCTCAGCAACCAGCTCCGGGATTCCGGCTGTTTTGAGGGAAATGTGGACGAGGTCAACAATGCCCTGCTCTCGCAGATGGCGGAGAGCTGGAACGGAAGGATCCGGATCATCGACCGCGGTCTGCACGTGATCCGGGATACGAAGGACCGGGATCTGGGAAAGATCTTCACGGCATCGGAAGTGCTCGCGGCCTTCCGCGGCGACTATTATGAGATGTATGACCAGGACGAGCATACGCTCTGCTTCGTGGAACCGGTCACAGCGATGGATGAGACGCAGACCGTCGTGGGCGCTTTGGTCGTCAATGCGGATACCATGCGGGTGGAGCGGCCGATCATCACCCAGTACCATGAATCCTGGATGTGGCTCACTGCGCTGTTTGCAGCCCTTTTCCTGATCGATATCTTCCTGATCTATTATACGCTGCGGCCCCTGAAGAAGCTGGTCAGCGAGATCGACAAGGCATCCGAAGGCAACCTGAGCGGTACGGTCAATGTAAAGAACTATAAAGAGACCGTGCGCATCAGCGACGCCGTGAACCGGGTACTTGCCCGCGCCAGAGCGCTGGATGAGACCAGACAGGAGTTCGTTTCAAATGTTGCACATGAACTGAAGACGCCCATCACCTCCATGCGCGTGCTGGCGGATTCCCTGATGAGCATGGGCGGAGAAGCACCTGTGGAGCTGTATCAGGAATTCATGTCGGATATCTCCTCGGAAGTGGACCGCGAGAGCAAGATCATTGATGATCTTCTGTCGCTGTCGCGTCTGGACAACAATGCGATGGCAATGAACATCGCGCAGACGAATGTCAACGAGAAAATGGCGCTGATCCTGAAACGGCTGACGCCGATCGCCCAGACCAGGGATATCGAGCTTCTGTTTGAGAGCTTCCGGCCGGTCATGGCCGATATCGATGATCCCAAGCTGACGCTCGCGATCACCAATCTGGTGGAGAACGCCATCAAATACAACAAGGACGGCGGCTGGGTCAAGCTTTCGCTGAACTCGGATTACCAGTATTTCTATATCAAGATCTCGGATTGCGGCTGCGGTATCCCGGAGGATGCGCTGGAGCATATCTTCGAACGTTTCTACCGTGTTGACAAGGCCAGGTCCAGGGCGACCGGCGGTACGGGACTCGGTCTTCCGATCGCCAGAAGCATCATCTCGCTCCATCACGGGGATATCAAAGCCTACAGCAAGATGGGCGAGGGGACGACCTTCGTGGTCAGGATCCCGCTGCATTATATTCCGGAGGAGGACAGTGATGAATAAGTTATCTGAACATGCATCGTTCTCCGCAGCGGTGATGCTGCTGGTCCTGACGCTGTCCCTGCTCCTTGGCGGATGCGGGACGACAGCGCAGCAGACGGAAGAAACGCAGCCGGAAGGCCCGCAGGTCTATTACATTAAAAGCGACAGAACAGGGCTGGCGAACACACCTGTAGAGATCAAAAGCACAGGTGATGCCAAGATCAGTGACATGTTCCTTGCGCTCAGGGACGGCGAATTCCCGGACGGCGGAAGTGCGCTGCCGGAATCGCTGGAACTGGACCATACGGCCTGGCAGGACAAGACACTCGTCCTCTATCTGAAGGGGGATTATCCGGAAGTCGGCACCATGAATGAATCGCTCCTCCGTGCGGCCCTTGTCAAGAGCATGCTGAGCGTGGAGGATGCGGATTCGGTCGTGATCAATGTGAACGGCAATCCGCTGACCAACGAATATGATGCGGAAGTGGGCAATATCTCGGCCGACAGCTTTGTCGATACGATCTTCCAGAACGAGCACGCGCAGGAGATCGAACTCACGCTTTATTTCGGCGCTGCGGAGGAACCGCTTCTGTCAAGCGAAGAGCGCTACGCGACGGTCGAAGAGGGATATGATCAGGCAACGCTTGCCAAAATGGCCGTCTCCCTTCTGATCGGCGGCCCGCAGAAGGAATCGCTCCGGAATGTGATCCCGGTCGGTACGGAAGCGACGGATATCACGGTCACTGACGGGATCTGCTACGTGAATCTGAATGACACCTTCGGGAACCAGGAACTGGAGTATTCGTATAAGCTGCCGGTGTACTCGATCGTCAATACGCTCTGTGCGATCCCCGGCATCAATATGGTGCAGCTTACCGTGAACGGTTCCGCCGATGTCGTCCTGGAAGAAGGACTTTCCATCAAGGCGCCGCTGGAAGCGGACGAAGAGATGATCGATTAAATAAGGAAACATTTGCATGAAAAGACCGCTTCTCTTTCTGCTCGGGGTCATGATCGCGGGAGAGTGGCTGATGCATCTGTTGGGCATGCCGCTGGTAAAAGCCAGCGCGCTTTATGAGAGAATGAACGGCAGGCAGACTGCCGTTATTACCGCATACGGTAAAGTCCGCTCGGTCAGGGAAGGCAGGGCGGGCTTTTCTTATGTTCTGGAGGACGTGACGGCGGTGGAAAAGGCTGTCCCGGCGGAAGCCGGGGATCTGCTTGTCTATGCAGGCAGCCAGCCGCCGGAGGCCGGCTGCCGCGTAAAAGTGACCGGCGTGCTCTCCCGGTTCCCGGCGCCGTCCGACCCGGGACAGTTCGATTCGGAGGCCTATTATCTGGCCCAGGGCGTAGAGTTCCGGCTGAAGGAAGAACGGCGGGAGATCCTGCCGGAGGATGGCGGCGGAGGGATTACCGGCAGGCTGCTTTCGGCTGTCAGAAGAGCACTTTCACGGATCCGGCTGCAGGCTTCCGGGATCATCCTCGGAAATGCGTCCGCGGAGGACGCGGGCATCTTCGCAGCGATGCTTCTGGGCGACAAGGGGATGATGGAGGATGAGGTATCGGATCTGTTCCGGAATGCCGGGATCTCGCACATCCTGGCGGTGAGCGGGCTGCATGTCTCTGTGATCGGCATGGCAGTATTAGCGCTGCTGAAACGGCTCGGTACGCCTCCGTTCGTACAGGTGACCGCCAGCGCCGCACTGGTCGGCTGTTATGTGCTGCTCTCAGGGGCGGGAACTTCATCTATACGGGCGCTTGTAATGTTCATCCTTATGATCCTGGCCATCCCGCTGAAGCGAAGCTATGATCTGCTCTCTGCAATGAGCATGGCAGGCATTCTGATCCTGTGCGGTCAGCCGCTGATGCTCTGGCAGCGGGGCTTCCAGCTCTCTTTTCTGGCGATCCTCTCGATCAGTGTGATCACGCCGGTCCTCTATGAGTGGCTGCGGTATGTCCCCGGGATCCTGCGCGGCCTGGCACCGGCGGCCTCCATCTGGCTCATGACGATGCCGGTGCAGCTGATGATGACGGGAACGCTTCTGCCCCTCAGCATGCTCACAAATCTGCTGGTGATCCCGCTGGCAGGAGTTGTCCTGATCTCCGCGATGGCGGGGACGGTCTGGGGCATGCTGGGCCTTCCGGGCGTATGGCTGCTGTTCCTGCCGGGACATCTGACGGTGTCCTGGTACCGGATGACCGCGGAGACAGCGCTGCGGCTGCCGGGTGCAGGAGTGATCACGGGCGTGCCGGGACTCCCGAGAACGGCGGTCTATTATATCCTCCTGTTTACAGTCGTTCTTACGCTCCGGCGCAGACAGAAAAAGGCGTGGCTGGCGTCTCCGCTAAAGCACGGAAGGCGCGGGAACCGGCAGGCGGCTGCAGCCGGGCTGCTGAAAACAGGCATCCTCTGTGTGCTCTTCACTCTCCTGATCCTTCCGCTCCCCGAAAGCGGGTTTCAGATCATCTCAGTCGATGTCGGACAGGGGGACTGTACGCTGATCCGGGCCGACGGCCGGGATTTCCTGATCGATGCCGGCAGCAGCTCGGTGGAGGAGGCCGGAAGGAACCGGATCTTGCCCGCGCTGAAGAGCCTGGGCGTGCGCAGACTGTCCTTCCTGCTGCTGACGCACAGCGACGGGGATCATATCAACGGAGCGGAGGCGCTGCTGCGGGATCCGTTCCTGCAGACAGACTGCCTGCTGCTCAGCCGGACGGAAGCAGAATCGGAAGAACTGGCGGGGATCCTGGCAGCAGCGGATGAGAAGCAGGTGCCGGTTAGGATCCTGTCCGCCGGTGATGCTGCCGGCAGCGGAGCGGTCCGTTTCCGCTGTATTTATCCGGATCAGGAATCGGAAGAGTATTTTGCGGCAAGGGACCCGAACGAGACATCGCTGGTCATGCTCCTGGAATATGCCGGCGTGACGGCGCTGTTTCCCGGCGATCTGGGGGAGGAAGGCGAGAAGCGTCTGATGGAGCGCATGGATCTTCCGGACATTGATTTTCTGAAGGTCGGCCATCACGGATCAAAGAATTCCTCCTCGGAAGATTTTGTCAGGGCGCTGTCGCCGGAGACCGGTTTCATCAGCTGCAGCCCGGGAAATCTGTACGGACATCCGTCGCCGGAAGCGCTCGCCCGGCTTTCCGCAGCAGGCTGTTCCTGTTTCTGCACTGCCTGGGACGGTGCCCTGACAGCGGTCTTTTCCGAAGACCGGGCCGTGGATGTCTACGGATTCCTGAAAGAACGGCGGGAACAGGAGGACTGACGGCGGCTGACAGCGATGTTTTGATAATCATTCCCGATTTCGCTTGACACATTCCCGATCCGGGACTATAATCGGGAACGATTCCCGTTTTGAGGAGGCGATATCATGGCTATGCTGACAGCGAAGGATCTGTCTTTGGGATACGGTTCGGACGTGATCCTGAAAGGCCTGAATTTTGAAGTGAATAAAGGAAACTATCTCTGCATCGTGGGAGAGAACGGCTCCGGAAAGTCGACCCTGATGAAGACCATTCTCGGGCTGAATCCGCCGGCTGGCGGAGAGATCGTCTGGGGCGACGGCCTGCAGCAGAATGAGATCGGCTATCTCCCGCAGCAGACGGTCGTACAGAAGGATTTTCCAGCATCCGTAAAGGAGATCGTTCTGTCCGGATGTCAGGGCAGGATGGGCCGCAGACCGTTTTATAATAAAGAAGAAAAACAGCTGGCAGAGGAAAATATTGAAAAGATGGGCATCAGCGCACTGAAGGACCGCTGCTACCGGGATCTGTCCGGCGGACAGCAGCAGAGAGTGCTGCTTGCCAGAGCGCTCTGTGCGACCAGAAAGCTGATGCTTCTGGACGAGCCCGTCTCCGGCCTGGATCCCAAGGTCACGGCGGAGATGTATGCGCTCATCAAATCCCTGAATGACGAAGGGACCACCATCATCATGATCTCGCATGATATCAACGCCGCCGTACGATATGCCACGCATATCCTGCATATCGGCGACAAGCTGTTCTTCGGGACAAAGAAAGAATATCTGAACAGTGAGATCGGAAAATTCTTTGTCGATGAGGAACAGATCAAAGAGGATATCAGCCGTCTGGAGGAAGTTCTGGGGAAGGATACGGTGCAATGATCTCTACTTTAATCATGTATCTTTCCTATCCGTTTGTCCGTTATGCGCTGATCGTCGGCGTGCTGATCGCGTTCTGCTCGTCTCTTCTGGGCGTTACGCTGGTGCTGAAGCGTTTTTCCTTCATCGGCGACGGACTTTCGCACGTTGCATTCGGCGGCATCGCGATCGCATCGGTTTTGAATCTGACGAACGAGATGCTGATCGTCATGCCCTTTACGGTCATCAGTGCTGTCCTGCTGCTGCGTACCGGCCAGAATACCCGGATCAAGGGCGATGCGGCGATCGCGATGATCTCCGTGGGCGCACTTGCCTTCGGCTATCTGCTGATGAATATTTTCTCGACATCCTCCAATCTGTCCGGCGATGTCTGCAGCACGCTGTTCGGTTCCACTTCGATCCTGACGCTCACAAGAGGTGAGGTGATCCTGTGTTCGGTGCTCTCCGTCGCGGTGACGCTGATCTTCATCTTTTTCTACAACAGGATCTTTGCCGTCACCTTTGACGAGAACTTTGCCAGGTCGGCCGGGACGAAGGCGGACAATTACAATCTGCTGATCGCGATCGTGATCGCGGTGATCATCGTGCTGGCCATGAATCTGGTGGGCTCCCTGCTGATCTCCGCGCTTGTGATCTTCCCGGCGCTTTCCGCTATGCGGGTATTTGAGAGCTTTCTGTCCGTAACGGTCTGCTCGGCCGTCCTCTCGGTGGTCTGCGCATTTTCCGGGATCGTGATCTCGATCTTTGCGGGCACGCCGGTCGGCTCTACGATCGTTGCCGTAGACGTGCTTGCGTTCGCTGTCTGCTGGCTGATCGGCCGGATCCGGGGAGAATAAAGCCGGAAAACGATAAAAAGCATAGACGAATGACACAATTAAAAATATTTTCCGACATTTGATTTTTTCGCTTGCATCGTGCTCCGAAGTGTGCTATAGTATCCCGCGGAGACATAGCTCAGCTGGGAGAGCATTTGCTTGACGTGTAAAGGGTCGCAGGTTCGAGTCCTGTTGTCTCCATCAAAGCCGCGCCGTGTGCGCGGCTTTTGTTTGCTTGACAAAGCCTGCAATGGGTTATAAAATTGTCGGCAAATGGTTTTCACCAATCAGGAAGGGAGAAAAAATCATGATGAAAAAAATCACAGCACTGATGCTTGCTGCGCTGATGGCGCTCAGCCTTGCAGCCTGCAGCGGCGGCAATCAGGCGGCAGAGACAACGGCGGCAGCTGAGACCGAAGCGGCGGAAGCAGCTGAAACGGAAGCGGCAGCTGCAGAAGCAGGCGAATTCACCACTGTGGAAGAGGGCAAGCTTTACATGGCAACGAACGCATCTTTCGCTCCTTATGAGTATGTCGCCGACAACGGTGATTTCGAGGGTATCGATGTAGAGATCGCCGGCGCGATCGCCGAGAAGCTCGGCCTGGAGCTTGTCGTGGACGACATGGATTTCGGTGCCGTCATCACTTCCGTACAGACCGGCAAGGATGACATCGCGATGGCAGGTCTTACCGTAACAGAAGAGAGAAAACAGAACATCGATTTTGCCGATGTTTATGCTACGGGCGTTCAGGTTATCATCGTGAAGGAAGGCTCCGAGATCGCTTCCGTCGATGATCTGAACGGAAAGATGATCGGATGCCAGGAGAGCACCACGGGATATAACTACTGCTCCGCTGCTCCCGAGGACGGCGGATACGGTGAAGAGAACGTGACTGCTTTCCCGAACGGCGCGAATGCCGTGCAGGCGCTGCTGACCGACAAGATCGACTGCGTCGTCATCGACCAGGAGCCGGCTAAGACTTTTGTTGCTGAGAATGAGGGACTGAAGATTCTGGATACCGAGTTTACTTCCGAGGATTATGCGATCGGCGTAAGCAAGGAAAATCCTGCCCTTCTGGCTGCGATCAATTCCGCACTGGCGGAGCTGAAGGCCGACGGCACCGTGGATGAGATCCTGGCAAAATATATCAAAGCGGAATGACCCTGCGGAATTTTCGGGTATAATAAACAGAATGAAGGGGCTGCAAAGCCCCTTCTCTTATGCGGAAGGCAGCTCGCCGGATGACAGGAAAGGAATGAAGGATGGAAAAATTCAGAGCCGGATTTAACCAGAGCTTTATCGAGGGCGACCGGTGGCTCATGTATCTGAAGGGCGTCGGCGTGACGCTGGAAGTCGCTGCAGTCGCGCTGCTTCTGGGTATCGTGCTGGGCGTGATCGTTGCGATCGTGAGAACGGTCCATGACCAGCAGCGTCCCGGCCAGAAAAATGCGCTTCTCGGCATCATCAACAAGATCGCCCAGGTCTACACCACGGTGATCCGCGGCACGCCCCTGATGGTGCAGCTTCTGATCATGTATTTTGTCATTTTCGCCAATACCAGGAATGCCGTCGGCGTGGCAATGCTGACCTTCGGCATCAATTCCGGCGCCTATGTCGCTGAGATCATCCGCGGCGGCATCATGTCGGTGGACAAAGGCCAGATGGAGGCAGCCCGTTCGCTCGGCCTGTCCTATCTGCCGGCCATGCGCTTCATTGTGATCCCGCAGGCGGTCAAGAATATCCTTCCCGCACTCGGCAATGAGCTCATCGCGCTTCTGAAAGATACATCGCTCGTGACGGTCATCGGCGTCAGGGATCTGACGAAAGCCGCCCAGCTGATCCAGGGAAAGACCTACCAGGCCCTGTTCCCGTTTGTCGGCATCGCGATCGTATATCTGGTTCTTGTCATGATCATCGCTGCTCTGATCGGCGTACTGGAAAGGAGGCTGGCTGCAAGTGATAGACGTTAAGGATCTGCGGAAAAGCTTCGGGAACAATGAAGTCCTCTGCGGCATTACCGAGCATATCAGTAAAGGGGAGAAGGTCGTCGTGATCGGACCGTCCGGCTCCGGAAAATCCACCTTCCTGCGCTGCCTGAACCTGCTGGA
>DFKM01000080.1 GCA_002373555.1 Lachnospiraceae bacterium UBA3645 | reverse complement strand
CTGCACAGACTGAAGTTCGGCCAGCAGGTCCGGGATGACGGACCGCAGGCGCATCTGAAGAAGGCTGGTACGCCGACGATGGGAGGGATCTTCTTCCTGCTCGCAGTGATCGTGACGTCCCTCCTTTTCCTGCCGGGCCATCCCAGGATCCTGCCGGTGCTTCTGATCACGGCCGGTTTCGGCCTGATCGGTTTTCTGGATGATTTCATCAAGATCAGGAAGCATCATTCGGAAGGACTGACCGTAAAGCAGAAACTGGCGATGCAGCTCATATTTACTGCAGCTTTCGCGTTTTACATGATGCGGTATTCCGCAGCCGGGTCAACGATCATGATCCCGTTCCTGGGCGTGCAGTGGAACATGGGGATCCTGTATATCCCCTTCGTATTCCTGGTCGTGCTCGGTACGGATAACGGGACAAATTTCACGGACGGTCTGGACGGTCTGTGCAGCTCTGTGACGATCGTCGTCGCCGCCTTCCTGACATGGCTTTCCGTCCGGTACGGTGCGGGCATCGAGCCGGTCACCGGCGCAGTGATCGGATCCCTCGCGGGATTCCTGCTGTACAATGTCTACCCGGCGAAGGTCTTCATGGGCGACACCGGATCGCTGGCGCTCGGGGCGTTTGTCGCCGGTGCCGCATGCGAACTCGGGCAGCCGCTCATTATCCTGCTGATCGGCTTCATCTATCTGGTCGAAGTGCTTTCGGTCATGATCCAGGTGGCTTACTTTAAAAAAACACACGGAAAGAGGATATTCCGTATGGCACCCATACACCATCATTTTGAACTGGGCGGCTGGTCCGAGACCAGGGTGGTGGCAGTATTTACAGTGATCACGGGTATGCTTTGTCTTTTCGCCGCGCTTGGCGTTTAAGGAGGTAAATGATGGAAAAGATATTGGTTGCCGGTGCCGGCATAAGCGGACAGAATGCCGCAAAGCTTCTTCTTGCGATCGATGAAGAGGTCGTGCTTTATGACGGAGATGCTTCCAAGGACAGGGAAGCGCTGCGTGCATTGTTTGATCAGGAGGACAGGATCGAGATCGTGCTCGGCGAGCTGCCGGCAGAGATCCTGCGGGAAGTGCGCGAATGCGTCGTCAGCCCCGGCATTCCCATGGATGCGCCGGTCGTGGATACCGTGATCTCCAAGGGCATCGAGGTGATCAGTGAGATCGAGCTGGCCTATCAGGTCGACAAGGGAAGAGTCGCTGCGATCACCGGAACGAACGGAAAGACAACGACGACCGCGCTGCTCGGACAGATCATGAAGAATGAATTCCGCGATGTGTTCGTGGTCGGCAATATCGGAAGAGCCTATACATCCGAAGCTGCGAATACCAATCACGATTCCGTGACGGTCGCCGAAGTCTCCAGCTTCCAGCTGGAAACGGTCAAGGATTTCCGGCCGCATGTTTCCGCGATCCTGAACATCACGCCGGATCATCTGAACAGGCACCGCACGATGGAGCGCTACTGCGCCGCGAAGCTGCGCGTTGCGATGAATCAGAAAAGAGACGATTTCTGCATCCTGAATGCAAGGGATGAATGGCTTCGCGAATATGCACCGCATTGTCCTGCCCGTGTGCTCTGGTTCGACAGCGAGCATGAACTGCCGGAAGGCGCCTTTGTGAGAGACGAAATGATCTGGCTGCGGCTTGACGGCATCGATGAAGCTGTGGTAAATATACATGATATGCAGATCCTCGGGAAGCACAACGTGGAGAATGCCATGGCTGCGGTCCTGATGGCCGTGGCGATGGGCGTATCGCTTGACAATGTCCGGAAGGGCCTGCGGGAATTCCAGGCGGTCGAGCACAGGATCGAGCGCGTTGTGGAAAAGAACGGCGTGATCTGGTATAATGATTCGAAAGGCACGAATCCCGATGCGGCGATCCAGGCGATCAGAGCCATGGAAAGACCGACCGTGCTTCTGGGCGGAGGCTACGATAAGGGCGGTTCCTTCGATGAATGGATCGAAGCCTGCAGTGGGAAGGTGAAGCACCTGATCCTGATGGGCGCCACCGCCGAAAAGATCAGAGAGACTGCACTCCGGTACGGCATCACGGATATCACGATGGTGGAGAGTATGGAGGAAGCAGTGAGTACGGCAGCGGATATCTCTGTCCCCGGAGACGCTGTCCTGCTTTCGCCCGCCTGTGCGAGCTGGGGAATGTTCCCCAATTACGAAGTCAGGGGAAAGCTGTTTAAGGAACTTGTAATGGCGCTGTAAGGCGCGGGGAAGCCGGAAGGAGCAAGGTATGGCGAAAAGAGAAAGGAAAGAGAATCTCTTTGATTACAACCTTATCTTTGTCATACTCTTTATTTCGCTTTTCGGTCTGGTCATGATCTATTCCGCGTCCTTTTTTACCGCACAGCTGAAATTTCAGGACAGCCTGTACTTCGTCAAAAGACAGGCTGCCTGGCTCCTGCTTGGACTTGCGGCCATGATCTTCATGGCCTTCTTTAAATATCAGTGGATCACGAAGCTGTGGGGACTCGGATGGGTCTTCTCCATGGGCCTGATGATCGCGACCAACTTTACGCCGCTCGGTGTAGAAAGAAACGGCAGCAAACGGTGGATCGGCATTGCCGGCCGGCCGCTGTTTCAGTCGGCCGAGGTCGTGAAGATCGCGCTGATCATCGTCATGGCTGTGCTGTGCACAAAGATGATGCGCTATCTGGCGACAAGACGGGCCAGGATCGTGATCTATTTCTTTTCGCTGCCGCTGTTCGTGCTGGTCGCGATGAACAATCTGAGTTCAGGCATTATCATCGCCGGCATTGTCGCCAGCATGTATTTCATTTCCAGCCGGGACAGGAAGCTGTTTCTGCTCGTTGCAGTCGGCGTGATCGCCGTGTACATCTTTGCCCGATTCTTCACGGATCAGTTCATCAACCTCGGACTGCTGAGCGAATACCGGCTGAAGAGAATCCTTGTCTGGACGCATCCGGAAGCATTTCCGAAGGACGGCGGCTACCAGGTCCTGCAGGGACTGTACGCGGTCGGTTCGGGCGGCTTTCTGGGGAAGGGGCTCGGAAGAAGCGCACAGAAATTCTTCCTGCCGGAATCACAGAATGACATGATCTTCGCGATCATCTGCGAGGAACTGGGGCTGTTCGGCGCCGTATGTCTGATCCTGATCTTTTTGTTCCTGCTGTACCGCATGGTGCTGATCGCCTATAATGCGCCGGATTATACCGGCTCGATGCTGGTAACGGGCATTATGTCGCAGATCGCGATCCAGCTTTTCCTGAACATCGCGGTCGTGACCGGGTTCTTCCCGAATACCGGCGTTTCGCTGCCGTTCGTGAGCTACGGAGGCACATCGCTGCTGTTCCTGATGGTGGAGATGGGCATTGTGCTGAATGTGTCGCGGCAGATCACCTTTGACGACGGCGTCATGGCAGCCGATGGGAGTACGAATCATTGAGTGTAAAAGGATATCTGGAAAAATGGAAGGCGGAACATCCCAACGGGATGTTCTCCGAGCCGGTCAGAACGTCTGAAGAATCTGATTTTGAAGAGGTCTCAAGAGAGCGCAGGGTGCTCTCGGACTTCTTCGGAAGCAGAGGATTCAAGGCGTTTATTGTCATTTTTACGGTCGTCCTCGCATCGCTGATCATACTGGTCAATCTGAAGATCACGAAGGTCAATATCGAAGGCAATGTCCATACGCCGGATGAAGAGATCATGAAAGCTTTCTTCCCGGACCAGACCTCCTGGAACCCGCTTCTGTTCCGCTTCCGGGAATCCACGGAAGAGCCGAAGACATTTCTGTTCGTTGACAAATACCAGATCGAATACAAGGGCCTGACGGAGGTCGACATCATTATTTATGAAAAACAGATCGTCGGCTATGTTGAGACAGAGGAAGGCTATATGTTTTTTGACCAGGACGGTGTGGTGGTCGAGGTGACGGACGACCCGAGCGGAGAGGACGTGCCGATGGTCAACGGACTGGACGTCGAAGGCGTGGATCTTTACAAGACGATCCCCGCCGAAGAGAAGGTGCTGCGGGAGATCCTGCAGGTCAGCCAGTTCCTCAAGACGAAGGAAATCGAGTGGGGAGGCGTGAACGCGCCGCTCTATGCCTGTGTGGATTCGATCGATGTGGACGAACACGGGAACATCACCTGTGAGCTCGGAAATGTGTCCGTATTTCTGGGCGGACAGAATGATATGGAAGCGAAACTGATGGAGATGGCGGACATCCTCCCGGAGCT
>DFKM01000243.1 GCA_002373555.1 Lachnospiraceae bacterium UBA3645 | reverse complement strand
CGACAGGAATGTCGCTGGTGCCGCCGGTGGCGATGACGATGCGGCCGGCGCCGGACGGCGCCGGGAGGGCGCCGGTGTAGGCGATGCGGCCGGGTCTGTTGTAAGTGAAAAGGATGCCGCTTTTGTCCGCATCGCCGGCTTCGGCCGCTCCGGCGGTTCCCGCCAGGCCGGCGCTGACCGCCTCCGCTTTCTCTTCCGAAAGTCGGGTAATCAGGACGTTCTCATTTCCGGCTGCGGTCAGATGCTGTGTGATCCCGATGATCTGCTCCGCCGTCTTGCTCTCCCCGAAGATGACTTCACAGGCGCCCTGCCGGAGCCGCCGGTGATGATCCACCTTCGCATAGCCGAGATCCTCGAACGGGGACATCTTGAGCTGCAGGGACGCCTCCTCCACGGAGATGCTGCCGTTTTTCACTTTTTCAAGCAATTCGTGTATATTCATGCCTGTTTTTATGGTTTTTCTCCCACTTGCATAGTTAAAAGCATCGATATTCAGGGCGCAGCTCCCACTTTGCAAAAAGCTGGGAGGCCTATACAAACACTGCCCCTTATATCATCTGTACTACTATACCATTTCCGGGAAGAAATGACAAACGGGATTTGGGATTTAATTTTTTACAGACTGCTGATAACCAAAAAGCCGGTAATTCTGATACAAATCCGCATTTTCTGTCTTGCTCTTTCTTCATACGTACGTTATAATGTACGTGTAGAAAGAGAGGTGATTTTATGACCACTACAACCATAACCAATTTCAGAAAGAACGTTTATTCTCTGGTCGAAAATACAATCCGATTCAACGAGCCGGTAAATATCACCACCAAAGACGGCAACGCTGTCATGATCAGCGAAGAAGAATACCTCGGATTAATGGAGACGCTCTTTCTCTCTTCCAACCCTGTCATGAAGGAAAAACTGATCGAAGGACTCCATACCTCTCTTGCGGACACTGTTCCGGAAGAGGAGGTGGCGTGGTAAGTGTATCGGATCGTCTATACCAAAGCAGCGCTGAAAGACATCCCGAAGCTGAAAGCAGCCCACCTTGATACAAAAGCAAAAGACCTGATCGGTGTGATCAGGGAGAATCCTTTTCAGAAGCCGCCCGGGTATGAAAAACTGGTGGGCGATCTGCATGGGCTTTATTCCCGCAGGATCAATGTGCAGTACCGGTTGGTGTATGAAGTGCTGGAGGAGGAGAAGGTCGTTAAGATCGTGAGCTTATGGACGCATTATGAGCGATAAGGAAAAAGGGCTGTCACTATGACAACCCTTTTTTGTGTCTTTTTTATGCTTTTCGCAGCGCTCCGGCGAATATAGCCGCCGATGCGCCGGTCAGTGCCATCCCCGCGATCAGATATACATAAGTCAGGCGGTTCGTCGTTCCGTAGATCACCAGCACGCCTTTGACGATGCACCCCACGGTCAAGGTTATGACCCCTGCATGCCAGAGCATCAGCGGGATCCGGCCGGGCATCCGTCTCTGCCTTTTCGCTGCTGCCAGGAACAGCGCCGGCAGCACGCCCAGGATCAGCGGAATCGCCATGGCGTAGACCATTGCTGCCGACCAGACGCCGAAGCTGAAGTATTCATAGATCTGGCCGAAGACCATGATGAAGACCGCAAAGAGGAGATATCCGAACGCCGTCTTTGCCATGAACGTTCTCTTCTTATCAATATCCAATATAAACAATGTCGCTCACGCTCCTCTCTTTGATCCGGCCGCCGGTGGTGGGGTTGTTGATGACATTTCCGTTGAAGACCATGGTGGAGGAACCGCCGCCGTCCAGATTATAGGCGTTGACTGCGCCGAGCGACTGCAGGACATCTGCCAGCTGCGAAAGAGATAAGCCGGCACTCTCATCCGTCCTTCCGTCCGCTACGACGAAGAGATACTTTCCGTCCGCGGTCTGTGCGATCGCCGTCCTGGGATTGGAAGCCATGGCCTTGCCGACCTCCTCGCCCTCGCTCACGGAGATCTGCCCGTCTGTCACGAGCGCCGGTCCGAAGGAAAGGACCTGCTCTGCGCCTGACTCCACCAGTTCCTGCGCAGTCACTTCACCTTCGGTAATGAAACCGAAGCTGCCGTCACTGTAGATCACCAGATCCTCCTGCCCGTTTTTCGCGGTATCCCTGTAGATGACACCGTCACGGACGACATAGCCTTTTTCCTGCGTTCCGTAATAATCGCCGTTGATTGCCAGGATCGCGCCGGTACTGCCGGCGATCTCCGATGTCGTCGCGGTCACATTTTTCCCGTAAGTATCATTGGCGAACGCGGTCTTCAGATAAGCGGAATCCGCACTTACCTCGGCGACATAGATGTTCGTGTCGTACTCCCGGTAAGTGGTGAGTTCTATGTCCAGGTTGCTGTCGGAATAGGAGGTTTCCGTCATGACGGTGCCGATGCCGGCGGTCTGGGAGGCGCTGCCGGTATCCGCTGCGGCGCTATCGGCGCCGGAGGTGGTGTCTGTCGAAGTATCTGTACCGACTGAAGCGGTATCTTCACGCGCCGTACTGCTGTTGTCCAGGCCGCTGTTAGCTGCAGTGTCGGTGTTGGCTGCAGTATCGCCGCTGTCTGCCGCGGAATCCTCCGCGTCTTCTTCCAGCCTCTTCCCGCCTTCGCCCTTCTTCCCGGGCTTACCGCTGCCGTTTTCGCCCGGTTTCTTCCGGTGCTTCCGGGTGCTCTCCGATCCTTCCTCTGCTGCGGCAGTACTGCCAGCTTCCGCATCTGCGTCTGATGCTGCTCCGGTCTCCGCCGCTGCTGCATCTGTTTCTGCGGTCCCGGCACCGGTCTCTTCACCGGTTTCTGCCGACTGTTCTTCGCTGTCTGACTGTACGGCACCGGCCGTTTCATCCGCTGCATTGGCTTCCGCCGTCTCCGCTGCCGCCGCCCGGCTGACAGCCGTCACCGGCCTCGCGATCACAAATGTGTCAAGCATCACATATGCCGTAAATGCCGTCAGCAGCAGCCCGAAGCATGCTGCAAATATTTTATAACGCTTTTTGAACATAGACGGATGTCCTCCTTTCCCCGCGCTTTTTCCCGCTGCTGAAGACCACTTTTTTCTGCAGTACCCAGCTGATCAGGAACAGCAGCGCCTCTGTCATGATCTTGGCTGCCATCGGCTGGATCCCGGCCCTGCCTGTCAGGAAGCTCAGGATCACTGTATTGACAGCCAGAATGCCGGCTGCGAGCGCCGCGTATCTGATCGCCTGCTCCGCCGCATTTCCCCTGCTCCGGAACACGATCTTCCGGTTCACGGTAAAGTTGAATCCCGCGGATATGATCCTGGCCGCGATATTCGACAGCCGGACCGACACCAGCACCGGCAGTCCGGCGGTGATGAGCAGCAGGATGCCATACAGCGCATAATCGATCAGGAAAGCCAGGAAGGAACTTGCCGAGAATTTCAAAATCTCTTTATAGATCCGGCAGGAATCCGTCAGCACGTTGAAATGTGAGCTTTCGTTGTTGTTTTCATAGATCGTGGCGATCGGGATCTCCTTCACGGGGATGCCCGCTGCCGCAAATTCCATCAGGACATTCATTTCGTACTCGTAACGGTCGCCCTGGATGCGGAGCATTTCCGGGAGAAGCCCGGCTGCGAATGCGCGCAGCCCGGTCTGCGTGTCGTAGACCTTTACGCCGGAGAACAGTCTGTAGACCATTCTCGTAACGGCGTTCCCGAACCGGCTTCTGAAGGGAATGCTGTCGCCGGAGAACTGTCTTTTTCCCAGGATCAGGGAGCCGGGATGCGCTTCAGCCTCGTCCAGGAGCCGCAGGGCGTCGCTGACGGTATGCTGTCCGTCCGCGTCCAGCGTGACGATCAGCGGATTCCGGTAACCCCGTCCCGCGATCTCTGCAAGCCCGGTCCGGATCGCGGCGCCTTTTCCGCGGTTGATCGGGTGCGTGATGATGTCCGCGTATTCGGATGCTTCCGCGAAAATGTGTCCGTAGGCGATGCCGCTGCCGTCATCCACAACGATGACCTCCAGTCCCGCCGCGCTGCATTTATGTGCGAGCTCCGGAAGGATCCCGCCGGGCTCGTAGGCGGGGATCAGCGCGATCCTTGTATGCTTTCTGTTCATTGTCTGTTCTGTGCGGGTAATGCTGTCCATCATCTGCTCCTTTCCGGTCTTCTTCCCGGCTGCCTGCCGTAAATCTGTCTCTGTACGGATCCTGATTTTCAAATATGCCAGATCAGGATCCCGTTTTCGCCTCCTGAACGCTCTTTTCAGTTCCTGAGTGTATCCAATTTTTCTTCTTTGCAAATCTGGGATCCCGTTTTTGCTTCCTGAACTCTCTTTTCAGCGCCTGACGGTATCCTTTTTTTCTTCTTTGCAAATTCGAGATACCTTTTTCGCTTCCTGAACTCTCTTTTCAACGCCTGACGGTATCCTTTTTTTCTTCTTTGCAAATCTGAGATACCTTTTTCGCTTCCTGAACTCTCTTTTCAGCGCTCAACTGTATCCTCATCTTCAGCTTTTCAAAATCCGGATACCGTTTTCTCTTTCCGAAGGTGTTTTTCAAGCCTCTCAGGTATCCTGCTTTTCTAATATTAAAAATCAGGATGCTTATTCCGGATATTTATTGTTCGCTGCTGTCCTGCGCTGCTCCCTCGGACATCTGCGGCATCGTTCCTTCCTGCGATTCGCCGCCGCGGCCGCCTTTCATGCCGCCATGACCGCCGAAGCCGCCTTTTCCGCCATCGCCCGGCATACCGCCGGTGAATCCTTCACTGTTTCCGTCTGCGTTCTGCCGATCCCCACGGCCGCCGAAGGAATTTCCGCCGTTCATACCGCCTTTTCCGCCGTGACCGCCGAAGCCGCCCATGCCGCCGGCACCGCCGGTGACTGCGGAATCAAGCGTTGTCTGTCCTTCATAGCTTCCTGCCGTGACCGTGATCGTATCGCCGGTCTGCATCTCAGGCGCCGAGACCACGATGCTGTCATAAGCGTGTTCTGCGGTCATTTCCGCGATCACATTTCCATCGGCATCCTTTACCGTGATCGTCGTGCCGGCCTGCTGGGTGCCGGTGCTGATCATTGCCGCCGCCTGTCCTTCCGCTGCGGAGAAATTCTGCGCCATGCCGCTCGCTCCTGCCGCAATGATCGTCCCGCCGGTGACTGTCGCCGTTCCGTTGTAATCAAACGCGCCGTTGCCGGAGTTTTCAGGGCCGGATACAAGGATGGTTCCGCCGCTGATCGTGATGCTTCCGTTGGAATCGATGCCGTCGCCGGAAGTGGTCACGTTGACCGTACCGCCGGCAATGTTGATATTTGCGCCGTCCGTCACCGCGAACATGTCGCCGCCGAATTCGCCGCTGCTGTCATTTCCGCCGGCCGCGTTCAGCCCATCATCACTGGAAACCAATGTGATATCGCCGCCCATGATATCGATCGTCAGGCCTTCCAGGCCTTCATAGCTCTGCGTGATATCGATGGTGCCGTCCGTGATCGCAAGCCCGGAAGACGAATGGATTGCGTCATCGTCTGCGCTGATCGTATAGGTGCCGCCGCCGATGTACACAAACCCCTTCGCGGAATCCTCATCATTGTCACCGTGGATCGCATCCGCGCCTGCCGTGATGTTAAATGTGCCGTCCGCGATTGCAATGCTGTCCTTGCCGGACATGCCGTTCTTTGCTGCATTGATCGTGTAAGTTCCGCCGGTGATCGTGAGCTCATCTTTGGAGACCACGCCGTGGCCGGCGGGAGATTCGATCGTCAGGTTGCCGCTGCCGTTCAGGGTGATGTCATCCTTTGCGAAGATCACGGCATCGATATTGTTGTCATCGATCGCTGTAAAGGTGCCGCCGTTGGCCAGAGAATTGCTGCTGCCTTCGGCCAGTGTGACAAACACCTTGTCCGCCTGTTTTACATAGATCGCAGCGGATGTCGACGAAGTGATCTCTGCATTGTTCAGGACCAGCTGGACTTTCGCATCTGCTGCGTCCACAATGATTATGCCATCCGACAGCGTTCCGCTGAGAACGTATACGCCTTCTTCGGTGATGGTAATCGTGCCGCCGTCGATCGTGACGCCGGAAGCATCCGTGGAAGCGGAAGTGCCGGTCAGGTTGATGGTTTTCGCCTCGCTCTCGTCATAGGTTCCGGCAAGATCTCTGTCGGAGAAAAGATCTGCGACATTGATGGCCGCGCTGCTGTCTGCGGCGGCTGTTTCCGTATCGGCAGATGCTGTATCCGCTTCGGAGGATCCTTCTGTCGTGCTCGCTGCGGCTGCATCTTCCGTGCCTGCCTGTGTGTTCTCCGAACTTTCTGCCGCCGTGCTTCCGGCGGCCTCCGTGCTGATCGCTGTCTGTTCGGCTGCAGCGCTGCTCCCGGCTGCCTGGCTGCTGCCGCAGCCGGAGAGGACCAGGACCATGACGGCCAGCATGGCAAGGAATCTTTTTCTGATCATTGTCTTTCTCATTTTTTCTTTATATTCATTGGTATTCTTCTTCATTGCTGTCTCCTCCCGATCACGTGGATCTGTGTGTTTTTTCTGTTTACGGTTCGGATTATAGAGGGACAACCTTAAACAAGCTTTAAGTAAAGAATTTTTCTTGCTGTCTTTCTTTTTTCTGATTCAAGGGGCTTTTCCTGCCGCTGCATGCTTCATCCTTGCCTGGAAAAAGAATCCCTGCTTTCTCTATTGCTTGTTCTATTACTTGCTCTCTTACTTGCTCTATTACTTGCTCTCTTCCTTCTTTCCTGCTTTCGTTTTTCTGTCTTCTCCCGGCTTTTTTCCTGTGGCTGCTCCCTCCTGACACGGCCTTTTACGGACGAAGCTGCGGTTTTTCCTCTCTGCAGCTGTAGTCCCGGCAACCCGCCGGCTTCCTATGATTTCTGATTACGGATGCAAAAGTGCTGATATTCGCCTGCAGCCGTAGTTTTTTCAGGGTGTGCGGATGAAAGTTACGTATGCAGTAATTGTTTTCTCTCTTTTCGTCCGTAATCCGCGCCGGTTTTCATGCGTACTCTCCTTTCACAGGGATGCAATTTACGGATGCAGTGACTCTTTTCCGGAAATGCATCCGTAATGGAATTCCGCTTCCGATCAGATCCTACGGATGCAAGGAAGCTTCTTCGGAATTGCGTCCGTAACCGCCGTCTGAAAAGCCGAAGACTTTACGGCGGGGATCCTTCGTCGTCAGGGCTCCTCAGGATGACAGCACTGGGACTTCGCTGCAGACCGCCTTCCGTAAAACCGCAAATTCTACGGCGGGGATCCTTCGTCACCAAGGCTCCTCAGGATGACAGCACCCGGACTCTTCTTCCATAAAACTGACAGGCCGCAGGAATCAAGGCGCAGCATGCTTCCCTCTCCGGAACTGTGTGTGAGGAGCGACAGTTCACGGCGAAATTGCCGACGGAGGGCAAACACGTCCTTTTGTTTGACCGGAGGAGTGCAGATATTTCGTCCGCGAACGAAGCAATCCGAGGACCCTGTTCCGGGGAGGGACGCTGCTGCGCCGGGGGCGCTGCTGCAGACCGCTTTTTCGTAAAACCGCAGTCTCTACGGCGAGGATCCTTCGTCGCCAAGGCTCCTCAGGATGACAGCTCTGGGGGCGCTGCTGCAGACCGCCTTTCGTAAAACCGCAGGCTCTATGGCGGGGATCCTTCGTCGCCAAGGCTCCTCAGGATGACAGCCCCGCGCAAAAAAAGAACGGCATTGCTGCCGTTCAAGTATAAAGAAGGAAAGGAAAAACAATTTTACAGTTCCGCTGCCGCCGTATCCTGGTTCGAGACCGTGATCTCCAGATTCCCGTTCCGCACGCGCAGATCATCGATCATCCGCTTCTCATTGATCCCGTCTCTGTATTCGACATCATAGGTCAGCCGGAACATGCTGCCCATATTTGTGCTCTTCACCTGCGACAGATTCCATTTCTTCAGATTTCTTGAAAAGATATCATCAAAAATCCCCGTATAATCCAGATCCTCCGGAATCGTGATCCGCACCGTCTTGAACCGGTTCGCCTTCGTGCCCCCGAATTCCACCGCCTCCAGCAGCATATAGAGCAGCGTCATGACCACCGCGAAAAGCACCGCGTAGCCGAGATATCCCATGCCGCAGATCAGCCCCGTCCCCATCGCCAGGAACAGCATCCCGATCTCTCTGGCTGTACCCGGCACCGAACGGAACCGCACCAGACTGAACGTTCCGGCGACGGCAACGCCCGCGCCCACATTTCCGTTGACCATCATGATCACGACACAGACAACTGCCGGAAGCAGCGCCAGCGTGATCAGAAAACTCTTTGTCGCTCTCGCGCGGTACTGGTAAGCGAACGCCATCATCAGGCCCAGAATCACTGCACAGACAATGCAGATCATGAACTGCGATACCGCGATCGCACTCACCGCACTTGTATCAAAAACACCGCTGAAAATTGTGTTAAGCATATCTTCTTCCTCCGCTTTCGTTTCCCAGGATCAGCATCTCATAAGCTGTCCCGTATTTTGAAAATGACATCTTCCTGGCACCGGCCTCCGCCAGCGCTTTCACCAGCCACATCGGATAACCGCCGCCTGCCTTGATCTCCATCAGCGCCTGATCCCGCCGGATCAGCGGCGTGCCGTAGGGTTCAAAGGTCAGTGCTGTCCGGTCCGTCCGCGCCAGGATATTTTCATCAAACGTGATCCGGAGATCCCGGTTGTCTTTTCCGTAGAACGCCTGCCTGTCATAGGACAGGTACACCGCAGGCTGCAATGTCTCGTAGTGATCCCGAAAATACTCGATCTCTCTCGCGATCTGGGTATCCGGGAGGCTGTCAGCCCTGCCGGCGAGCCATTCGGTGACTTCGTCCCAGTGCGCTGACAGCCGTCGTTTGTAAACGATCCCGTCATACTTTTTCTTCAGCTCGACGAAGACTTTTCCCGAAGGATCCGACAGACTGCCGTAGCTCCTGACTCTGAGCTTTTCCTTATACGGCGGCTTTTCGATCGAATGTCTCACGAGCCTGTAATTTCCCGTGTCATAATATATATTCCGGATCGAGGTCTTCCCGAACTCATCCGGCTTCATATGGGCCGCCATGGCGGAAAGGATCTGATCCCGCTGCTGTCTTGTCAGCAGATATTTGATCTCGACTCTGGCAAATGTCATCTGTGCTTTCATACTGCCTGCCTCCTTACGACAGTGATTGTACGGCAGCAACCTAAAACGAACTTTAAAGGAAAATAAAAATTTACGACAAAAAAAGCCGCAGGATAAATCCTGCGGCCGTCCTCTCTTTCATATCGGAAAAGAGTCAGTATTCATTTGATAAAACCGGTTATTTGATGATTCTCCGGATGCCGATGATCGGACGGATGCCGACCTTCGAGACCTTCACGCCGCCTCTCGGATAAGGCTTGGAGTTGCTGGCGTGCACGATCTGGCCGTTGCCCAGATACAGTGCCACATGGCCCTGATAGCAGATGATATCGCCCGGCAGCGCATCCTTCAGGCTGTCGATCTGGATGCCGTAATTGCGCTGTGCCGCGGATGTTCTCGGCAGGCTGTAGCCGAATTGTCTGTAAACCGCCTGGACAAAGCCGGAGCAGTCGATGCCGCCGGTCAGGTTGGTGCCGCCCCACTTGTAAGGGCATCCGATGAACTGCAGTGCAAAGCGGATGACCGCTTCACGCTCGGGATCTCTGGGCTGCTCGACCGATTCAATGGTATAATAGACGGCGCTGTTCTTTTCCCACGGGATCTTCTCTTCCGCGAGCGTATATTTGTCGTCGCCGCGCTTCTCCACCCGTTCCTTTACGGTATCGCCGCTCAGGACATCCTCTGTATTCACGAATCCGCGGACATCACCGCTCTCGACGAAAGCCGTCTTTCCGTGGTTCACCAGGATGTACATCAATCCGCCTTCCGTGAGCGTACCGACGACCTGCGCATGGTTTCCTTCGGTGGTACGATCCAGCGCCGCGCTGCGCTTGTCATAGATCGCGATCTCTTTGGCCGCAAGCGCATAGCGCTTCTCCGCGAGCGTCTCCATGGTCGTCGTTCTGGTATAATCGAACGCCGGATTGCTCATGTGACCGATCCTGGGCTTGATATGGCCGAAGGGATCCGTATCGGCTTCGGGATATTTCTTCTGCCAGGCTTCCTGCTTCTTCATCTCGGTCTTCGCGGCATCGCCGGTCTCGAGATCCGAAGTCTTCGCAAAACCGCGCACATAGCCGGATTCCACGAAACACCAGTCTTTTGCTTTTTCAAGGATATAGACAAGCGAATCGCCTTCGGCTGCGCCGACGACTTTCGCACCGCTTTCCTTGCTGGTATAAAGTGCTTTTTTGTCCTTCAGGAGGGCCGGCTTCTTATCCACCTTGATGAAACGGAAATCCGGCTTGTATTCCGGGAAAACGATATCTGCCGGAATGATCGGCAGGAATTCCAGCATCAGGCTTTCCTGTTCGGCAATGGAGGAGGCCTCCGCAGCCGATTCCGAAGCACGCTCCTGTGATTCCGAGAACACTGCACCGGTAGGATCATAGCCTCCGTTCTCCGCACCTGTTTCGGGTGTCGTTTCCACGGCTTCCGACGTGTTCTCCTTCTTCTTTTTCTTCTTTTCGGTCGTTTCTTCCGCTTCTGCGGTCGTATTCTCTCCCGAATCTATCGTCGGATCCGCAGCCGCTTCCGCAGTGGTCTCCGCCGCGGGCTGTTCCGCTTCTGCGGAAGTTTCCGGCGCCTGCGCGGTCGTGGCAACAGGCGCTTCCGTCGTCTCCGGCTGCACCGCCACAGTCGGAGCTTCCGTTGTCGTTTCCGGCGCAGCTGTCGTGGTCGGAGCTTCTGTCTCTGCCTTCTTCTCTTCCGAAGAAGGCGCCTTACTGTCTGCGGATGTTTCCGTACCGGAACCTGCCGCAAGCACTGCGCCGCTTCCTGCATTCGCCGAAGCGAATGCCGCCGCAGGCATACCCGCAGAAAGCACGATCGCCAGCATGAATGCTGTAAATTTTATCTGAAATCGGTTATTCAAAAAAGATTACTCCTTTCGGAAGGGCATTTTTTGCAAAAATCCCCACCGTAAAATAATGTTATTCCGATAGTCGGTGAAAGTGTAACACAGCCGTAAAATCTTTGCAATACCATAGATAGGCGAATTCCGGCACATTTTTTGAAAAAACGGTGAACACTTGTCAGTATCTGTATAATTTGATACACTTTACATGAATCCGTGCAAAGATGAATGCCGGTCTGCAGCAAGAACTTCCGCAGACCGCCGGCATTCCTTTATATCTATAGAAGGCGGAAAGAAGGAGGACGCATATGGCACCAAACAGACCGGTCGGCAGACAGAAGCATGTTGCTTCCGGCGGCTCGGGAGCAGCAAGACGTGGAGAAGGAAGAGGTTCGGGTCCGGTCGGATCATCCGGCGGACTGAACAAAAGGCCCGGATCCGGCGGCGGCGCCGGGAAATCCACCATGGTAAGAGGCGCGGGCGTCAGCCTTCCCGTCATCATTATCGCCGTACTGTATTTCCTGCTCGGCGGAGGCGGCGGAAGCTCATCCTCTACGGCCGACCTCAGCTCATCCGATACCGGAAGCAGCTACTATTCCGAGCACACATCCGAGACAAGCAGCAACTCCGGCAGCGGCGTGGCTGATTTCTATGAATATTTCAATCAGCAGACCGGCAATGCGGCGGCGCAGGAAGCTGCCGAGCAAGTGCAGGCTGATACCAGCTCCGTAGATACAGACGTCGTTTCCGGTGCCCGCGCAAAGCACACCGAGATCCTGGGCGGCGGCAAAGATACCATCACCCTGATGATCTACATGTGCGGCACCGATCTGGAATCCCGCAGTTCGATGGCCACCTCCGATCTGATGGAAATGTCCAAAGCAACGATCTCGGACAACATCAATCTGCTGGTGTACACCGGCGGCTGCGCCAGATGGCAGAACAACGTCGTCAGCAGTACAACCAACCAGATCTACCGCATCCGGAACGGCCAGCTGGAGCGCCTTGTAAAGGACGACGGTGCGAAGGTCATGACCGATCCCGCAACACTTTCTTCCTTTATTAAATGGTCCGCCAAGAATTTCCCGGCGAACCGCTACGAGCTGATCCTCTGGGACCACGGCGGCGGCTCCGTCTCCGGCTACGGATATGACGAAAAGAACAAACGCGCCGGCGCCATGAATCTGGCCGGCATCAAGAAAGCTCTGAACGCCGGCGGCGTGAAATTCGATTTCATCGGCTTCGACGCCTGCCTGATGGCGACGGCTGAGACTGCGCTGATGCTTGATGACTACGGCGATTATCTGATCGCTTCCGAAGAAACCGAGCCCGGCATCGGCTGGTATTATACCGAATGGCTCACAAAGCTTTCGAAGAATACCTCCATGCCAACCACCGAGATCGGCAAAAATATCATCGATGATTTCACGGCGGCGTGCGCTAGAAGCTGCAGAGGCCAGAAGACGACGCTGTCGCTGATCGATCTTGCGGAATTCGCCTATACCGTCCCTTCAAAGCTGTCCGCTTTCTCCACCTCCATCCGTTCAATGATCGCGGAGAAGGAGTACAAGGCCGTTTCCAACGCGCGCTACAGTACCCGCGAATTTGCGCAGAGCAACCGGATCGACCAGGTCGACCTGACCGATCTCGCGCTCAAGATGGGCACGGCGGAAGGAAAAGCGCTTGCAGAGACCCTGCAGAATGCCGTCAAGTACAACAAAACATCTTCGAATATGACCAATGCCTACGGCGTATCGATCTACTTCCCTTACCAGCGGACTTCCTATGTCGATACCGCCTGCAGCACCTATTCGCAGATCGGCATGGATGAAGAATATGCGGCCTGCATCCGTGAGTTCGCTTCGCTGGAGACCAGCGGACAGATCGCGGCCGGCGGCAGCTATACCGGATCTCCGATGGGATCCCTCTTCGGCTCTCTCCTGACCGGACAGGCCGGCGGTCTCTCCTCCGGCAGCAGCACATCCGGCGGTTCCTACGGCAGCTCCTCCGGCGGCAGCGCCGATGTCATCGGCCAGCTGCTCGGAAGCTTCCTGTCCGACCCGAGCCTGATCCAGGGCCTGACCTCCGGCAATACTGCGTATTTCTCCGACAGAGCGCTTTCGGATGAAGATACGGCAGCCTATATCTCCGAGAACTTCTTCAACGGCGAGAATCTGAAGTTCGATGTTGCCGGCGACGGCACTGCGACGCTTCATCTGCCGGAAGACCAGTGGGAGCTGGTGCACGATCTCGATCTGAACCTGTTCTATGACGACGGCAGCGGCTACATGGATCTCGGTCTGGACAATGTATTCACATTCGATGACAATGGCGATCTCGTCGCCGACGACGGCCGCACATGGCTTTCGATCAACGGCCAGGTCGTTGCCTACTATCACGAAAGCACCATGGGCGACCAGGACAATTACACCATCACCGGTTATGTGCCCGCGCTCTTGAACGGCGAGGAAGTCAGGCTGATGATCACCTTCGATTCCGAGAACCCGGACGGCTACATCGCCGGCGCAAGGACCGTTTACAACGAAGACGAGAACCTGACGCTTGCCAAGGATCTGATCTCCGTGGGCGACGGCGATACGCTGGATTTCCTGTGTGATTACTACAGCTATGACGGCGAATATATCGACAACTACTATATCGGTGAGACGATGACGCTTGAAGGCGAGCCCGTGATCCGGAATGTCAGCGTCGGCGACGGCGCCGTAAAGCTGATGTACCGCTTTACCGACATCTACAACCAGAGCTACTGGACCGACGCGGTCGACAGACCGGCGCAGTAACATCGGAAAACACCGGGGACGGAAACAAAAAAGACCGTCCCCGGTGTTAATTTTCAATTTCCTCTTTTCCTTATGTAAAAATAGTGCTACAATAATCCGGTGATTTCGGACAGATCTACCTGTCCGTCAATATGAAAAGGAGGATCCCATGAGTAAAAAAGTACGTGGTATCGTAAGCCTCCTTCTTGCATTCGCCATGGTCCTGAGCCTGGCTGCATGCGGAGGCAATCCTGTAACCGAGACTGAAGCTGCTGAAACAGAGGCTGCTGCAGTAGAAACGGAAGCTGCTGAAGAAGCTGCTCCTGCAGAGACCGAGGCTGCCGAGGATGTCACCGCCGCTGCGGAGGAAGCTGCCGGCCTGAAGATCGGCATCATCACCACATCCGGCGTGGACGACGGCAACTTCAACGAGAACTGCTATGACGGCATCAAGGCCTTCATCGCCGATCATCCGGACTGCACCGTAACGGACGTCAAGGAATCTGATCTCTCCAAGGTCATCGACACCGTCGGCGCTCTTGTAGGTGATTACGATGTCCTTGTTCTGCCCGGCTTCAACTTCGCTGCCATCGGCGACATCGCCCAGGCAAATACGGACAAGTACTTCATCGTTGTTGACGCCACCATCACCGATTCCGAAGGAAACGCCTTAGAGGGACTTCCGAATGTCTACACCATGACCTTCCTGGAGCAGGAATCCGGTTTCCTGGCCGGTCTGGCCGCCGCGCTTTCCACCACTTCCGGCAAAGTCGCGGTTGTCAACGGCATCGCCTTCCCTTCCAATGTTAACTATCAGTTCGGCTTCATGGCCGGCGTGAACTATGCAAATGCGAAATACGGCACCACCGCAGAGTGCGTCGAGATCGCTTCCTTCGCCGGCGAAGCTGCTGTTCCCGTAGAGGGACTCGGCACTGCCGTGGGCGGCAACTACACCGGTGACTTTGCAGATCAGGCGCAGGGCAAGGTCGTAGCCGACGCTCTGTTCGCTGAGGGCGTTGACGTTCTCTTCCCTGCATGCGGAACATCCGGATTCGGATGCTTCACTTCCGCGAAGGAAAAAGGCGGCGTGTATGTCATCGGCTGCGATGTTGATCAGTATGACGACGGCGCGAACGGCGATTCCAATATCGTTCTGACTTCCGTTCTCAAAGGAATGGACATCAACGTGACCAAGCAGCTGAACGCCATCTATGACGGAACCTTCGAAGGCAGAGACGACATACTTGACTGCACGACCGATTCCACCGGTTTCGTATCCGCAGAAGGCCGTCAGCAGCTCTCTGAGGATGCCATCGCGAAGATGACCGAAGCTTATGAGAAGATGAAGGCCGGCGAGATCGTTCCTCCTTCAAACTTCAACGGTTATCTTCCGGACAACTTCCCGGGACTTGAGTAATCAGACTTAAACAGGCATGAGGCCGGCCATCTTCTGTTTGGCCGGCCTTTTTTTCAGAACTGGAGAAGGTATGGGAACACAAAACGAAGAATATATTGTGGAAATGCGGCATATCACGAAGCGTTTCCCCGGCATCATCGCGAATGATGATGTGACCATCCAGGTCAGGAAGGGCGAGATTTACGCGCTGCTCGGTGAAAACGGCGCCGGAAAGTCCACCCTGATGAGCATGCTGTACGGCCTGTATGAACCGGATCGCGGCGAGATCTATATTCGCGGGGAGAAAGTCGAATTCAAATCGCCTTCCGAAGCAGCGGCCAGGAACATCGGCATGGTCCATCAGCACTTCAAGCTGGTCGACAACTACACAGTCGGTGAAAACATCGTGCTCGGGATCGAGCCGGTGAAGAAAGCGCTCGGCTTCATCCCGTATGTGGACATGAAGGAAGCGAATGAGAAGATCCGGGCGCTTTCGAAGGAATACGGGCTGGAGGTCGATCCCACAGCGCTGATCTCCGACATCAATGTTTCGATCCGCCAGCGCGTGGAGATCATGAAGATGCTCTACCGGGAAGCTGAGATCCTGATCTTCGACGAGCCGACGTCCATCCTGACGCCGCAGGAAGTCGAATATCTCTTAAAGATCATGGAAGATCTGCGGCGCGGCGGCAAGACGATTATCCTGATCACGCACAAGATCGAGGAGATCAAGAAGATCGCCGACCGATGCGCGATCCTGCGGCGCGGCGCACTGATCGATGTGCTGGATGTGAAGACCACTTCCACGCAGGATATGGCGAACATGATGGTCGGCCGTACCGTTGCGCTGAAGGCGGAAAAGTCGCCCGCGCATTACGGCGAGACCGTTCTTTCCGTCAGGAACATGTGTGTACGCAATGAGGAGAAGGTCCAGGTCGTCAAGGATGTGTCCTTCGAGATCCGCGCGGGAGAGATCTTCGCGATCGCCGGCGTTTCCGGAAACGGACAGGTGGAGCTGGCAGATGCCATCACAGGGCTGGATCCGATCGAGAGCGGAACCGTTACGCTCTGCGGGAAGGACATCACGCATGAATCCATCCGCAGACGCACCGAAACGGGCATCGGATACATTCCCGAGGACAGGCAGACGTTCGGCGTCTTTCAGGACTTCAGCCTGCGGGACAACCTTGCGATCCGCAGATATTATAAGGAACCGTTTTCGAAAAACGGCATCTTCAACTTCCAGGAATCCGAGCAGTATGCATCCGTTCTGATCGAGGAATACGATATCCGGAGCGGCCAGGGTGCGAAGACCATCATGCGTTCCATGAGCGGCGGCAACCAGCAGAAAGCCATTGTCGGCCGTGAGATCGAGGAGCATACACCCCTGATCATCTTCGTGCAGCCGACCAGAGGCCTGGATATGGGTGCCATCGAGAATATCCACAAGCAGATCATCGCGGAGCGCGACCGGGGCGCTGCGATCCTTCTGATCTCTCTGGAGCTGGAGGAGGTCATGGGCCTGGCCGATACCATCGGCGTCATCTACAACGGACAGCTCCTGAAGATCGCGGACGCAGCTGCACTGACATCCCAGGATGTCGGCAGATACATGATGGGGGTGACGGAAGCATGAAAAATGAAAAGCAGGTAAAACAGAAAGGCTTTGCGGCTTCCCTGGCCCGGTTCCTGACACATGAGCGTTTCTCCGGGTTTACGGTATCGCTGTTCTGCATCGTCCTTATGCTGATCGTCTCCTCGGTATTTCTGCTGGTCCTCGGCAAAAATCCCCTGACAGCCTTCATGAGCTTTCTGGCAGGCAACGGCATGGCCATGAAGACCAGCTACGGCGCCGGCGCCGGCATGCTCTCGGACTTCTTCCAGTTCCTGAATGTCATGGCACCGATGCTGCTGGCGTCCCTGGCCTTCATCTTCGCGTACCGCTGCGGCCTTTTCAACATCGGCATCGCGGGCCAGATGCTGCTCTCGGGCTTCGTCGCCACGATCACGGTCGGCTATATGAAGGAGCTTTCTCCCTGGATCGCCAGACCGGCCGTCATCCTGATCGGTCTGATCGTCGGCGGACTCCTGGGCGCTTTCGTCGGTTTTCTGAAATATCAGTTCAACATTCATGAAGTCGTATCCACGATCATGATCAACTATATCATCAGCTATCTGACCGGCTTCTTCATCAATTCGAAGTTCGTCGATCCGATCAGCCGTGCATCGAAGACTGTTTCGGCGGCCTCCCGGCTGACGCTGACGAAGGTGCTGATCGGCGGTTTTTACTGCAATATCCCGCTGGGCATTATCGTTGCGGTCGTGGTCGCATTCATCGTACACTTTATTTTCGAGAAGACCGTGTTCGGCTTTGAGCTGCGTGCGGTCGGTTCAAACAGGAACGCGGCGCGCTACGCCGGCATCAACGTCGGAAAACAGATCGTCTTCTCCATGATGATCTCCGGCATGCTCGCCGGACTGGCAGGCGTGACTTACTATCTCGGCTACACGAACCAGATCCTGCCGAAGACGCTTGCGGGCATGGGCTATGACGCCATCGCTACGGCGCTTCTCGGAAACTCGAGCCCGATCGGCGCGATTTTCGCATCGATGCTCATCACGATCTTCCAGAACGGAAGCAACTATATGAGCTCTACGCTCGGCGTGGCCAAGGAGATCGCTTCCGTTATCACCGGCATCCTGCTGCTGTTCTCTGCCTGCGGCGGATTCTTCCGGTTCGTGGCCAAGTCCTATCTCGACCGGATGTCCGATACCATTGACGTACGTTTTGCAGCACAGAAAGACGGCAAACCGATCGGTTCCGTTTCTGACGCACCTGCGGACGATGCCGCGAAGAAGAAAGGAGGTGCCGGCAAATGAATTATATCAATAATATGATCATTGACGGACTGGCCTTCGGCATTCCGCTGTTCATCATGGCGGTCGGCGCCATCTATTCCGAAAAGAGCGGCATCACCAACCTGGCGGTGGAAGGCTTCCAGGGTTTCGGCGCTTTCTGCGGCGCTGTCCTTGCCACCCTGCTTTCTCTGAACACTTCGCTCGGCGATCAGACGATCCTGTATCTGGCGATGATCACAGCGTTCATCGGCGGCGCCGTTTACGCGATTCTGCATGCGCTTCTGTGCATCAAATTCCGTGCGGACCAGGTCATCAGCGGCGTTGTCATCAACATCCTGGCGGTCGCGCTGACCACCTTCCTGACCTCCCAGATCAGCGGCGTGCTGTACGGAAACGCTTCGAACAAGTTCACGCTCGGCGTCTCCAGCCGCTTCACGGTGCCGGGCATCAGCAGCATCCCGGTGATCGGTGCGGTCTTCACGAATGTGTATCCGTTTGAAGTGATCATTCTGGTGCTCGCGGTCTTCATGTGGTACCTGATGTACAAGTCGAAGTTCGGCATGCGGCTGCGTGCCTGCGGTGAGAATCCCCAGGCGGTCGATGCGGCCGGCGGCGATGTTGCGAAGACCCGATTCATCTCCGTCATGATCTCCGGCGGTCTGTCCGGATTCGGCGGCATGTGCTTCGCGTATTCGATCCTGTCGATGTTCTCCCCGAGCATCTATCTGGGCTACGGCTATCTTGCCATCGCAGCCATGATCTTCGGCAACTGGAACATCATTCCCACCTTCTTCGTCTGCCTGTTCTTCGGACTGGCGAAAGCCGGCGGGAACCAGCTCTGCATCCGGATGGGACTGGCATCGATCTATACGGATCTGTTCATGATGATCCCTTATATCCTCACGCTGATCCTGCTGGTGTTCTTCTCGAAGAGAAATCACCCGCCGAAGGCAGCCGGCGAGGCATATGATAAAGGAAAGAGATAAAAGAAATTGCAAACGCCGCGGGCGCGTCCCGCGGCTTTTACTATGCCTGCAGAAGGTGGATGTTGTATATTCTTGAAAAAGAGGTGCTGCCATGTGCGGAGGGATCAGCCTGACGCAGAGCCTGCCGGGCAGGCCTTCCGTTTCTGAAGGAACAAAAGACAGCCGCCCTGCCGGCGTTTTCTTCCTTCCTCCGCTATTCTATAATCTCGGGAGAGTATGTTCTTATACGGCCATCGGCGCCGTGCTCGGCGCAGCAGGATCCATCATCGTGGGGAACGGAACAGTCTCCTTTCCTGTTCCTCTGCAGGCCATCCTGAAGATGCTTGCCGGCATCGTCATGATCCTTGCCGGGATCCATATGCTCGGTCTTTTTCCTTTCCTCCGTTCTATCCGGATCCCTGTCCCCCGGATCTTCCGGAGACTTTCCCGCATCGTTCTGAAAAAAAACAGAAGACCTTTCATCATCGGTCTTCTGAACGGATTTATGCCCTGCGGACCGCTGCAGCTGATGTGGGTGATCGCACTTGCTGCCGGCAGTCCGTTTGCGGGCGCACTCTCCTATACCTGCTGGATGGGCATGATCTACGGAAAGATTCTCATTTCCGGATAAAAATATCCTCATTCGCCTGACGGAGACTGCGTCCCATTGTATGTGAGAGAAGTTGTTCCGATTTGCAGCAGATACTGTCTGGGCGTACAACAGCATTTATCAGCAGACGCTACCTCGGAAATCGGCTGTCAAAGGTGTTTTATACAGCGTAATGATGCTGTTTCGGGTTTTATATACCTGCAGAAAACAAACGATACCCTTTTTTCCATTCATCTCGTTCAGAAAAGGGTATCGTCTATCAAGAATGCCTGCTATACGCCCGCTTAGCGTTCAATATGCTTTCTTTTCAATAGAATCCGATCGATTTTAGGGGTATCGTCTCCGAAACAGATGCCTTGTACGGAAAAGTCCGGTATAGATCTGCAGACAGCCAACAGCCTGAAAACCAAAGCATGCAGATTCCCTGCTGCGCAGAGCAGGCTCTCCGTGACAGGATCAGCACCGGCCTGCGCGATGCTCTCTCTTTACAGCACCTCCCGGTACAGGCGCAGCACGTTCTTATAATACAGCCCCTCGACTTCCTCCATGGTGAAGCCGTGTCCGAGCATATAGTCTGCCGGCCGCTGCATCATGGAGGCGTTTTGTATCTCCAGGTTCCGGCGCGGGATCCCGTCAAAATCCGTGCCGAATGCGATCACTTCCCGGCCGCCGACATTCATGATATGCCTTGCGTGGGCGGCAAGCGCCTCGCAGCTCGTGAAGCACCTGCTCTCATCCTCCGCTTCCATCACGAAGGACGGGCAGAAATTCAGCCCGATCACGCCGCCGTGCTCCGCGACCGTCCGGATCATGTCATCCGTCAGATTTCTGGAGCAGCCGCACAGCGCCCTGGCATTGGAATGGCTGGCTGCGAACGGGCCTTTCACGATGTCCGCAACATCATAGAATCCGTCATCCGACAGATGGCTGACATCGGGAATGATCCCCAGCTCTTCCATACGGGCGACCGCTTCCTTCCCGACGGAAGTCAGTCCTCTTCCGCTCTCCGGCACAAAACGGTAGAAATTGCGGAAATCCTCCCGGACGCCCGTGGGAAGACGATTGGGACGGCCAAGTTCATTATCATAATTCCAGGTGACCGTCATCATGCGCACGCCGGCATCATAGAGTGTATCCAGCTTTGTGAGATCGCCCTTAATGATTCCGCCTTCCTCAGTCGTCAATACGGCAGACATCCGGCCGGCCTTCCGGTTTTCTTCTATATCCTGAAAGGAAAATACCTGCCCGATCACATCGGCATTCGCCGCCATTTCCTCTTTGAACACGCGGATCATTTCCGTTGTCTGGAGCCAGGGATCTGCGTATTCTTCTTCCTCCTTTTTTGCCGCGGCAAGCGATTCGCCGGGCATCACCAAAGCCGGATTGGTTCCGCCTGCAGACAGCGCGGCGGCCGACATATGCAGATCGGCGTAAATGGCGAAATTCTGCAGAAGATAGCCGCCCTCCTGCATTTTCTTCAGGTCGATATGCAGCGGTTCCTTAGCCTTTCCCGTATCTTTCAGCGACAGCCTTTCGTTTCGCAGTTCCGACAGCCAGATTTCCAGCAATGTATCACAGTGCAGATCACAGACGTACATGATCCCTGCCTCCTTCGTTAAAGCAATATAATACAGTTCCATGATACCTGCCGCCGTCTTCTCTGTAAAGCGGTCATTCATCTGCCGTTCTCCTGCCCGCCCGCGGACTGCAGTTCTTCCGCATCTCGCGCCCACACACAAGATTCTGCCGCAGGTTTTACAAACAATTCCGATGATGGTATACTTTCGGGGACAACAATCGATACAGAAAACATCTTACGACAGGATCCCGGAAATCTATGAACATACTCGTATTGGAACATATCACGAAACGCTATGGCGACAAGGAGCTCTTCCGCGACATTTCGCTCGGCGTGAACGACGACGAAAAGATCGGCATCATCGGCATCAACGGCACCGGAAAATCCACGCTGCTGAAGCTGATCGCAGGCCTCGAAGAGCCGGATGACGGGCAGATCATCAAGGGCCGGAATATTAAGATCGGCTGGCTTCCGCAGACACCGGAGGTCGATGCGCCGACGATCCTGTCTGCGGCCGCGGCAGGCGATCCGGACCGGGAGGCGGAGGCACGTTCCCTGCTGTTCCGTCTGGGTTTCACCGATCTTTCTCTCCCCACGGACCATCTCTCCGGCGGAGAAAGAAAGCGCGTCGCGCTGGCCCGGACACTGCTGGAACCTGCGGACGTGCTCATTCTCGATGAGCCCACCAACCACTTGGACAGTGAGATGGTGCGCTGGCTCGAGGACTATCTCGATGCCTGGCGCGGCGTCCTGATCATGGTCACACATGACCGGTATTTCCTCGACCGCGTGACCAACCGGATCGTGGAGATTGATCATGGCGCGCTGTATTCCTACGACACAAACTACAGCGGCTATCTGGAAAAGCGGGAAGAACGCATCCGCACCAGCCTGGCGGCCGACCAGAAGCGCGCCAATATCCTGCGCACAGAGCTGGCCTGGCTGCGCCGCGGTGCCCGCGCCCGTTCCACAAAACAGAAGGCCCACATCCAGCGGATCGAAGCGCTGCAGGAGATCCGGAATACGGAGCTGGACGGGACCGTTGCCATCGACTCCCTCTCCTCCCGCATGGGAAAGAAAACGATCGAGATCCGGCATGTCAGCAAACACTACGAAGGCAGAACGCTCTTCGAGGATTTTTCCTATATTGTCCTGAAAGGCGAGCGCATCGGCATCATCGGGCCGAACGGCTGCGGAAAATCCACGCTGATGAAAGTCATTACCGGACAGCTCGCGCCGGATACAGGTGAAGTGGTGACCGGGGAAACGATCCGGATCGGCTATTTCGCGCAGGAAAATGAGGACATGGAGACCGATACCCGCGTGATCGACTACATCCGCGAGGTCGCGGAGATCATCCGGACATCCCAGGGTACGGCCACGGCCTCCCAGATGCTGGAACGGTTCCTGTTCCCGCCGGCCCTGCAGTACACACCCGTGAATCTACTCTCGGGCGGAGAAAAACGCAGGCTGTATCTGCTGCGGGTGCTGATGAGTGCGCCGAATGTGCTCATTCTCGATGAGCCGACGAATGATCTGGATATCTCGACGCTGGCAACGCTGGAGGACTATCTGGACAGCTTCGACGGCATCGTGATCACGGTCTCGCACGACCGGTATTTCCTGGACCGGATGGTGCGGCGGATCTTCGCTTTTGAAGGGACGAAGATCACGCAGTATGAAGGCGGCTACACGGACTACTACCTGTCGCCGAACCGGCCGGATGCGGAGAACGCGGAGGCCGGTGCCAAAGCGGCGAAGAAGAGCACCGCAGACAAACCAGAGGGCGCCGCGGCAGATAAGAATGCCGGCAGAGCCCACGAAAAAAAGCTTCGTTTTTCCTATAAAGAACAGAAGGAATTCGAAACGATCGATGACGATATTGCAGCCCTGGAAGAACAGATCGCCGCAGTCGATGCGGAAATGGATGCCTGCGCGAGCCAGTACTCGCGCCTGGGCGAACTGACGGAAGAAAAAGAGCGGCTCGAAGCCGCACTGGAAGAAAAGGCCGAACGCTGGGTATATCTCAACGAACTCGCCGAAAAGATCGAAGCGCAGGGAAAGTGAGGAAAGACACATGAAGCTGCTGGAAGAACGGATCCGGAAGGACGGGATCGTAAAAAGTGATGAGATCCTGAAAGTCGACAGCTTTCTCAACCATCAGATCGACATCCGGCTGTATGACCGGATCGGTGCGGAATTTGCGCGCCTGTTCGCAGACCGGCCGGTGAATAAAATTCTGACGATCGAAGCCTCCGGCATCGGGATCGCCTGCGTAACAGCGATGCATTTCGATGTACCGGTCGTGTTCGCGAAAAAAGCGAAAAGTCTGAATCTGGATGCGGATCATTATGTGACGAAGGTGCAGTCCTTCACCCACGGCCGTGTCTATGACGTCATGGTCTCGAAGCGCTGTCTGTCATCTTCGGATCATGTCCTGATCATCGATGATTTCCTGGCGAACGGCTGCGCCGTGAACGGACTGCTCGACATCATCCGACAGGCCGGCGCAACCGCAGAAGGCGTCGGCATCGTGATCGAGAAAGGATTTCAGGAAGGCGGAGAACGCCTGCGGGCGCAGGGAGTCCGCGTGGAATCGCTGGCGATCGTGGAACGGATGGATCCCGTGACCGGGGAGATCACTTTCCGCTGACAGTCCGGAACAGCTCCCGCAGAGAAAATATCCGCAGTAAAGCAAAACTGACGCAGAGTTCTGTCTCCGCGTCAGTTTTTTCTGCTCTTCCGTCTTCTCTTTCTGATCTTATCTTCTCTGCCGCAGGATCCGCAGCACCGCTGTCAGCGCGCCGTACAGAACGCCCGCGATCGGCCACACGATCCAACTGCGGTCCCAATTCATGATCCCCAGAAAGCTGATGCCCAGATAGATCGCCAGGGCACTGCACCAGTAGACCGTCGATACCAGCTCATTCTTCCGGTTGTTCATCTTGTTTTCCCGGGTAAAATCGCCCTCTTCCAGCAGCTGCTGCATGGCCTCCCAGTAGATGGAGGTCCGCACGATCATCAGGGTTCCGATCGCCACCAGCAGAAGCGTTCCGCCGACGCCGAAAGTCATCAGGTAATCCTTCTCCGAATCGCCGGTCAGGATCATGCCCACGAAGATCGGCACTGCCGACAGCACGCAGAGCGCGATGCCAAGCGTCATCATGGCCGTGTGCGATCCCGTATACTGCAGTTTCTGCTCACGCACCATGCCGTCCACGCCGTAAGCGGTATCCAGATTTTCCTTTTCCATATATTCGAAGGGCTTCATCGCGATGGAATCGATCACGAATATTGCGACCGCAGCAGCAACAAAGAGCATCAGTACGATCAGTGAAAGTCCGGTCGCTGCGATTTCCGAAACTGGAATCACGCCCTCCTCCGATGCCGTAGCCAGTACAATGAGCAGGATCGGCGACAGGATGCAGAGCATCACGCCCAGCGCCACGCGTCTGGCCGACCGGTCCTTCAGCTTCAGAAATGTATTTGCTTCCTCCATGGAAACGCTTCGGACGGGTTCTGCGGGCTCATCATAAACGAACGGCATGCTCTCTCCGGATACGGCCGGAAGCTCCTCATCCTTCAAAAGATAATCCGTGCTGACACCGAAGATCTGCGACATGGCGATGATCCTGTTCAGATCCGGCACCGACTGGGCGCCCTCCCATTTCGAGATCGACTGTCTGCTGACGCCGAGCCTGTCCGCCAGCTCTTCCTGGCTCCATCCGTTCTTCTTCCTCAGATCAATGATCTTATCCGCGAGAATCATGTTTTTCCCTCCTGCTTTATAAGTCTCCGCCGGCGGCACGCTTCTCACACTCCTTTCCTTCCTTCCTCGTGCGGTCCACATCGCCGGTCATCTCTGGTTTTCGTAAGCACGGGATCGTGTTTCCGGTGCTTCCTTTCACCGGCAGAATACCTTTTTTTGCGGGTGCAGACCACCAAGAGGGCTTGTCAATGTGTCAACAGGCGGTTGCAGAGCGGTTGCCATCCCCTTTTTCGCCCGTTGCAATGACATGTTTTGTCATTATTCGTCAATTTTCCGATTCACGCATCATTTTAGCACTGTCCGGCAGATTTGGGAAGAAAAGGTTCGCAAAAAGGAAGTGCCGTAACCGCTTTCCGGACCGTCTTTATCGCACTGTGCGTAACGATCTTCATCGGCGCCATGCACTGACAAAAAAGGCAGATGCCGGCACGAATAAGAATGCCGCTGCATCTGCCTTTTTTCTTTTCCGGATTCCGGTGCGGGCCGGGCGCTGTCTCCTGCGCTACCGTTCGGGATAGGCGTCGTAGAGCTCCTGCAGCTCACCGATCAGCTTCTGCAGACCGGCGTCATCCACGGTCTCCGCCACCATCATTTCGTAGTTCTCAAATACAAGATCAAAGCTGACCAGCACATTGTCACGCTGTCTGGAGGCCTCCACCTCAAGAACGGGCTCCACGAACTCTCCCTTATAGTAATAGCTGTCGCCGTCCAGGATCTTCTGCAGTTCCCTGATCAGATCCAGAAGCTCGAACGTCATCAGAAAGCTCTCGCGGAACACGGCCGGTCCGTAGCCCTCCCTCTCGTGGCTCACCTGCAGCGTCAGCCAGTTCGCATTGTAGCTGTAATCGCCCGGCACACTCGGCGCGGCCTCCGGGTACTGGTACTGCAGTACCTTCCATTCCATCAGTTCATTGTCATTACGAAAACGCATGGTATCTCCTCTTACAGACAGCCGAATTCCTTCATCGCGGCCATCAGTGTTTCTTTGTGCGCGTCTGTCAGCTCGGTCAGCGGAAGTCTGGGCGAACCGACATGGAATCCCTGCATATTCAGGGCTGCCTTCACCGGGATCGGATTGACCTCGATGAACAGCTGGTCGATCAGCGGCAGCGCTCTCAGCTGCAGCTTTCTCGCTTCCTCATAATTTCCTTCCAGGCACATCATCACCATGTCGTGCGTCTCCTTCGGCGCGACATTGGAGAGCACGGAGATCACGCCGATGCCGCCGAGCGAGCACAGCGGTACGATCTGGTCATCATTGCCGGAGTAGATGTCAAACGAGCCGTCCAGATAAGAAGCGAGCTTGGCGACCTGGCTGATATTGCCGGAGGCTTCCTTGATCGCGCGGATATTTTCCTGGTCTCTTGCGAGCCTGGCCATGGTCGCGGGCTGAATGTTCGTACCGGTCCTGGAAGGAACGTTATAAACGATGCACGGCAGCTTTGTCGCTGCAGCGATCGTACGGTAATGGGCATACAGCCCGTCCTGGGTAGCCTTGTTATAATACGGTGTGACCAGCAGTACGCCGTCCGCGCCGAGCTTTTCCGCCTCTTCCGTCATCATGACGGCATGGGCGGTATTGTTCGAGCCGGTCCCGGCAATGACCGGGATCCTGCCTTTTGTCTGCTCGACGGCAAATTTCACCGCCTCAAGATGCTCCGGATCATCCAGCGTGGGCGCTTCGCCGGAAGTGCCGCAGACAATGAGGGCATCCGTATTCCCTGCGATCTGCGCTTCGATCAGTTCCGCCATGGAATCATAATTGATCTCGCCGTTTTCCTTCATCGGGGTGACAAGTGCTGTACCTGATCCTTTGAAAATGCTTTCCATAATCATACCTCTTCAGATGAAATGATGTAGTATGCGGCCGGCATTTCTCCCTGCTGCCGACTCTCTTCCTATATTAACATCTTCCATACCAGAAATCAATTTACATATACGGATACAGGTAGGTCCAGAAATACTCCATCAGGTTTTCATTCGTGCCGTCAAATCCGTTCATGGCAAAAACGATGCACTTCTCCGGGATCATCACGCAGTACTGTCCGTGGCGGCCCACCGCGCAGAGCGAATCATTTCTGCCTCTCCAGAACAGAAGGCTGTAATCGCTCTCGCCCTCATTGGTCGAGATCACCTGGTCCCAGGTCTTCTTCACCCAGTCCTTCGGAAGCAGCTGGGCGCCTTCCCATTTGCCGCGGTCCAGCCAGAGCTGGCCGAAGCGGGAGACATCCTCTGTGGTCAGCAGGATATCGCTGGCCGCGAAAATGTTTCCTTCGGGATCCTGTCCCCAGGAAAGATCTTTGATGCCCAGCGGATCGAAAAGTCTGGGACGCAGATAATCGATCAGCGTCATCCCGGATGTCCGTTCGATCAGCCGGCCGGCCAGATACGGACCGGCGTTGCTGTATTTGAAGTAACGGCCCGGCCGGTCGGTCATCTCTCTGGTCAGGACAAATTCCTCCCAGTCCGTCTCCTTCATCTCTCTTCGCTGGTTCGCCATCAGATACGGCCTGTCGAAGCCCATCTGCATGGTCAGCAGATGTTTGACGATCAGCCGCTGCCAGTTGTCGGACATGCTGCCCTTGATCTTGTCTTCGAAGTAAGGAAGCACCGGATCATCCAGTGTGAACAACCCCTCTGCGATCGCAAAGCCGACCGCCGTACCGGTAATGCTCTTGGCGATCGAATACTGCTCGCAGAGGCCGGCGGGCTCAAAATCATGCCGGAAAACTTCTTTATTGTATTGTCTGATCACCACGTGTTCGACGCCGAAATCGGCGACGGCGCGGCAGAAAAAATCAAATCGTTCGTTTAATGTCATGTCATACTCCTGCGGCAGGACTTCATTTCCTGCCTTCTTGTTCCAGCCACCAACTTCTGCCCCATAACCGCCAGACTTGCCTGTCCGCAGATTGACGATTACAATGACCACGATACTTCAGAAAGGGATAAGGAAAGAGCATCCCCGTTTTGTTGTATCGTGCGCCAACACGGTACCG
>DFKM01000007.1 GCA_002373555.1 Lachnospiraceae bacterium UBA3645 | reverse complement strand
ATTTCTTGTCCCCGGGCATCATCAGAAGATAGTATTTCGTCTTCTGCCGGTTGCAGAGAAACAGGTTCTTGCACATGACCGCGCCAAGGACTGCATCGATCTCGTGGCACAGTTCCATGGTATTCACCGGCATATGATCCGTACGCAGATAAGAGATGCCGATCCGGTCAAGATAATCATAGACGCGCTGTTCTCTTGGCAGTCTGCCGTCCATATGTTCCGGTCTTCCTTCAAAGATTTCCATTTTTTCCTCCCGCTGTGATCTGTTTTCCAGTCAGATCCCGTATTTTGCAAGATCCACCCTGCCATCCACCACTTCAATTCCGTCTGCCCGCAGCAGCTCTTCCTGTGCGCCGGCCCCGCCGAACGCAAAGGAACCGGAACATTCTCCTTTTGCATTGACCACCCGAAAACACGGAATGTTCTCCGGATCCGGATTCTTATGCAGTGCATTTCCGACAGCTCTGGCCATTTTTCTGTCGCCCGCCATTTCCGCAATGCGGGCATAGGTTGCAACGTGCCCCGCGGGAATCTTTTTCACCGCCTCATAAATGCGTTTTGTAGGGGAATCGGTCACCAGATCATAGCTTTCCGCGATCATCCGGCAGACATCCTGCCACGGGATGGTCCCGTCCAGAAGAATGGTATTCCAGCTGTCCGAATTCCGATTCCATCCGGGCTGCACTGAATCATAGACACTTCGCCAGAAATCTCTGGCATCCGGCGTCACCCTGACTTTCAGCTGACCCGTCCCGTCTTTTTCATACGTCCACAAAAAAGCCTTCCGGCTCCCATTGACTCTCACCAGCTGCCAGTTCTGATCGCGAAACGGAGCATCCTGATAGGTGTCAGGAAAGGAAAGACCGTATGCCAGCGCTTTGTCACGAAGGCTCTCCCGATCCGTTGTCTGCAAAAATGTATCCATCTTAATATCCCGCAGGGAACTTCGCCGCGTCCTGCCCGTCTTTTACGCCGGTTTCCAACGCATCGATCGCTTCCATGTCATCCTCTGATAACTCGAAATCGAACAGCGCGATATTCTCCCTGATCCTCTCTCTGTTTCCGGATTTCGGGATCGGGATCTGATCATGCTGCACATACCAGCGGAGCACGATCTGCGCAGGGGATTTTCCATACTTTTCAGCAAGCATTTCCACAGCCGGCAGAGCCAGATCCTTCGTCCGGTTCAGCGGCTCGTAGGAGATCACCTGGATCTTCCGCTCTCTGCACCAGTCAATCAGCGCCCGCTGCTGATAGCTCGGATGGCATTCGATCTCATGCACGAAAGGATATGTACCGAACTCCTCCCGGATCTTTTCCAGCTGCGGAATACTGAAATTGGATACGCCGGGGGCTCGGACAAGTCCTTTTTCCGCCAGTCCGAGCAGCTGCTCATAAGCAGAAAGCCGTCTTTTTTCATCCGTTCCGGGCCAGTGGATAATATAGGAATCCAGGTATTCTGTCTGCAGATCCTTCGATGTCCGTCCGAATGCAGCCGCGACATCATCAAAGGAGGACGGCCAGATCTTGGAGAGAACAAAGAGTTCCTCCCTGTCTCCCGCATAGGAAGCCAGACCGGCACCCACAGCCGCTTCATTTTTATAGAATTCCGCCGAGTCAATGTAGCGATAGCCCGCTTCCAGCGCCATCTGCACGGCCGATGTGATCACGTCATCATAAGCGTTATAGCATCCGAAACCCATGCAGGGGATCCCGATTCCGTTTGCAAGTGTAAGCTTTTCCATATCGTTGCGCTCCTCTCATTCCTCGCATTTCCCGGACAGGTCGGAAAGAACCTTTCCCGCGATAAGATTATGATAACAAATCAGATACGCCTTTACAACCAAAACGCAAATGCTACCATATGCCGCCGCTTTACGGGAGACTGCACCAGAACCGCTCTTTCAGGATCAATGCCATGCCATCCGCCGGAAACGCGCGATCTTTCCATGGTATCTGCCGGCTGCTTTCGCGATCACGTTCCGCCATTTCGCCGGAAACGGCAGCTTCAGCGGTGCAAAAACCGAATCCACTTTATGCAGCAGATGCAGTGCATCGCGTTCTGAATGATACTCCAGTGATTCTTCATGGAAAGTGAGGCCTTCTGAAGATCTGCGCATATAGCGTTTCACAAATGCCTTTGCATTCTCCATGGAAGATGCCGCGGAATATAAATACAGTTCATACACGGATTCCGCTTTTGTACTTTTTCTGATGACCGGTCGGACTGCGTTGCCAAGCCCGGGAGCAGAAGCCCGGATCTGCGTAAGAAATTCCGTAAGCGTTTCCTTCGTATTGATCACTTTCAGGTAAACGATCTCGTTCGGATCGTAAATCTCGCCTTCCAGATAGCTCCGGTAGGGAGACCGTTTCAGGATCTCGAACAGCTGATTTTCCTGTTCCGAGGTTCTTCCCTGATGGAAAATACAGGTCCTGTCATTGTGTACCGTATAGATGAAATACCCTGTTCCCATTGCAGACAGCTGTTTTCTCAGGTCAGAGATCACTGTGTATGGAATCGTCTGCATGTACAGATATTTATTATCTTTCATATCATAGACGGCAGCACCGTCCATCACGATCATCGGCGTATTTACATTGGCCAGGCTCATCTGTGATTCGAAAAAGGCCGGCGCATGCTCCGACATAAGACAGATCTTTGCTCCGCGGCTGAACAGATCGTTCAGACGGTACATGACGGAAGGCGCCAGCTGCGAGAACTTGTCCGGGACCAGATCCCTGGTCTTCAGGAAAAAGACACTGCGAAGATCTTTTTCTCTTGGCAGTCGAAATTCATTCACGATAATCGCAATTGTATTTCCTGCAAACACATCCAGGAAACGGTTGCCGGCCTGCATGAGCGGCGCGTCGATATTCGGATACGCGACGACAATGCAGATGAACACGATGGCCGACAGGCTGGACGTGTCCGGCTTTCTCAGCAGTACCGAGCTGTACAGGGAAAGCAGCACTCCTGACGCCATGAAGCTGTAAAGAACAAGGGGATTAGCGCCGACCGGCGGAAAGACGGCCAGAAAGACCAGAAAAAGCAGCCCCCATACAGAGCCGATCAACGTACCGGTAAACCGGTCGAAGGCAAATGTTTTGGTATCACTGACAAAAGGCTGCATGCATATGATGGCTGTGATCGCTGCCTCTGCGGACATGTCCTGACCGATCAGCCCTCTCAGAGAACAGACCAGCAGACATAAATACACTGCGATCGTTGTCTTGACGATTCTCTGTCCCAGATGCGGGAAC